>NZ_MWIG01000089.1:0-21667 GCF_002156145.1 Streptomyces sp. NRRL B-24572
CCGACAGGGTCAGCTACGTCTGCCCGGTGCCCGACGCCCAGGACGTCCTGGCGGACTCGGGCGACGACGACCTCCTCGTGCCCGCCGCCCAGGACGTCCTGGGCGGCGGGCACCGGGCAGACGTAGTTGACCCAGGCGGCGAGTTCGGCGGCGACCTCGGGCTCGTAGTAGTAGTCGACGAGCTTCTCGGCGTTGGTCTTGTGCTGGGCGAGGTTGGGGACCATGAGGGACTCCGCCCACAGTTCGGCGCCCTCCTCGGGGACGACGAACTCGATGTCCGGGTTGTCGGCCTGGAGCTGGATGACGTCGCCGGAGTACGCCTGGCAGGCGAGGACGTCGCCGGTGGACAGGTCCTTGATGTAGTCGTTGCCGGTGAAGCGCCGGATGTGCTTGGTCCGGACGAGCCCCTCGATCTGCTCGCACAGGGCGTGGAAGTCGTCGCCGGTCCACTTGGCGACGTCGACGCCGTTGCCCATCAGGAGCAGCGCCATGGACTCGTCGAGGCCGGACAGCAGGGTGACCTTGCCGCGCAGGTCCTCGGCCCACAGCTCCTTGGTGGAGCGCAGTTCCCGGCCGAGCTTCCTGCGGTTGTACGCGATGCCGGTGATCCCGGACTGCCAGGGCACGCTGTGCAGCCTGCCGGGGTCGAAGGCGGGCTCGCGCAGCTGGGGGTTGAGGTTCTTCGCGACGTTCGGCTGGGCGGCGCGGTCCATCTCCTGGACCCAGCCGAGGCGGACGAAGCGGGCGGCCATCCAGTCGCTGACGACGATCAGATCGCGGCCGGTCTCCTGGTGGTTCATCAGGGACGGGCTGATCTTGCCGAAGAACTCGTCGTTGTCGTTGATCTCCTCCGTGTACCGGACGGAGATCCCGGTCCGCTTCCGGAAGGCGTCCAGGGTGGGCCGCTTCGAGGTGTCGTCGTCATCGGTGTCGATGTACAGCGGCCAGTTGGCGAATTCGAGGCTCCGGTCGCGCGCCGAGAGGTCCCGGCCGGCCCGGTCCCGCTCGTCGACGTGGGCGGCGGGGACCCCGCACCCGGCGAGCAGGGCCGCGGCCCCGGCACCGCCGATGCCGCGGAGGAGGGACCGGCGGGACATGTGTTTCCTGGCTGTCGCTCTCACCCGAGCAGCATCCCGGCCCGCCGCGACCTGCGGCAATGGACGGTCCGTCGAGCGACGGCGCGCGGCCCCGACACCCTGTCGATCAAGGGTGCCGGGGCCGCGCGGGGTCCTGCCGGGGCTCAGCCCAGGGAGGTCATGACGTGCTTGATGCGCGTGTAGTCCTCGAAGCCGTAGGAGGAGAGGTCCTTGCCGTAGCCGGACTTCTTGTAACCGCCGTGGGGCATCTCGGCGACCAGCGGGATGTGGGTGTTGATCCACACGCAGCCGAAGTCGAGGGCCTTGGACATGCGCATCGCGCGCGCGTGGTCCTTGGTCCAGACGGAGGAGGCGAGGGCGTACTCGACGCCGTTCGCGAACTCCAGGGCCTGGGCCTCGTCCGTGAAGGACTGGACGGTGATGACCGGGCCGAAGACCTCGTTCTGGACGATCTCGTCGTCCTGCTTGAGGCCGGAGACGACGGTCGGGGCGTAGAAGTAGCCCTTGTCGCCGACGCGGTGACCGCCGGCCTCGACCTTGGCGTGGGCCGGGAGGCGCTCGATGAAGCCGGTGACCTGCTTCAGCTGGTTGGCGTTGTTGAGCGGGCCGTAGAGCACGTCCTCGTCGTCCGGCTGGCCGGTCTTCGTCTCGGCGGCGGCCTTGGCGAGGGCGGCGACGAACTCGTCGTGGATGGACTCGTGCACGAGGACACGGGTCGCGGCCGTGCAGTCCTGGCCGGCGTTGAAGAAGCCCGCGACCGAGATGTCGCCGACGGCGGCCTCGATGTCGGTGTCCTCGAAGACGACGACCGGGGCCTTGCCGCCCAGCTCCAGGTGGACGCGCTTGACGTCCTTGGCCGCCGACTCGGCGACCTGCATGCCGGCGCGGACCGAGCCGGTGATGGAGGCCATCGCCGGGGTCGGGTGCTCGACCATGGCCTTGCCCGTCTCGCGGTCGCCGCAGACGACGTTGAAGACGCCCTTGGGGACGATCTGGCCGATGATCTCGGCCATCAGGACGGTCGACGCGGGGGTCGTGTCCGAGGGCTTGAGGACGACGGTGTTGCCCGCGGCGAGGGCCGGGGCGAACTTCCACACGGCCATCATCATCGGGTAGTTCCACGGCGCGACCTGGGCGCAGACGCCGACCGGCTCACGGCGGATGATGGAGGTCATGCCCTCCATGTACTCGCCGGCGGACTTGCCCTCGAGCATCCGGGCGGCACCCGCGAAGAAGCGGATCTGGTCCACCATCGGCGGGATCTCCTCGCTCGCGGTGAGGGCGACCGGCTTGCCGGTGTTCTCGACCTCGGCGGCGACGAGCTCCTCGGCCCTCTCCTCGAAGGCGTCGGCGATCTTGAGGAGCACCTTCTGGCGCTCGGACGGCGTGCTGTCACGCCAGGCGGGGAAGGCGGCCGCGGCAGCCTCCATGGCGGCGTCGACGTCGGCCTGCCCGGAAAGCGGGGAGGTGGCGTACACCTCACCGGTGGCCGGGTTGACCACCTCGATGGTGCGGCCGTCGGCCGCGTCGCGGAACTCCCCGTTGATGTAGTTACGCAGCCGGCGCAGCTCGGTGGTCACTTGCCACCCCTCCTGTCACGTTCTGTCTTCGCACATCCTTGTGCGGCGTCCCGGTGGACGAGACACCTCAGCCTAATCGCTCGACAGACGCTTTCAACAGCCCCGACCCCCCTCAACTTCGGATTCAGCATGATCAGGAGCTGCTCACAACGAATTTCATCGCTCCGGGCTTGCATGACTGACAATCTCGGTGCACAGTGAAGGCGTGGCAAGTCAAAGCAACCACTCAAGAACCGGAACCGGTTCGTCCCCGACGATCGATGCCGTCTCCCTGGCGATCATCGAACAGCTCCAGCAGGACGGACGCCGTCCCTACGCGGCGATCGGAAAGGCCGTCGGCCTCTCCGAAGCAGCCGTGAGGCAGCGCGTCCAGAAGCTGCTCGACCAGGGCGTCATGCAGATCGTCGCCGTCACCGACCCGCTCACCGTGGGATTCCGGCGGCAGGCGATGGTCGGCATCAACGTCGAGGGTGACCTGGATCCGGTCGCGGACGCACTGACGGCCATGGCCGAATGCGAGTACGTGGTGATGACCGCGGGCTCCTTCGACCTCATGGTGGAGATCGTCTGTGAGGACGACGATCACCTGCTGGATGTGATCAACAAGCGCATCCGCACCCTCCCCGGCGTGCGCTCCACGGAGAGCTTCGTCTACCTCAAGCTCAAGAAGCAGACCTATATGTGGGGAACTCGATAACCGTGACCCAGGACCTGTCCAAGACCGCGTACGACCACCTGTGGATGCACTTCACCCGCATGTCGTCCTACGAGAACAACCCCGTCCCCACCATCGTGCGTGGTGAGGGCACCTACATCTTCGACGACAAGGGCAAGCGCTACCTCGACGGCCTCGCGGGTCTCTTCGTGGTCAACGCCGGACACGGCCGCCAGGAGCTGGCCGAGGTCGCGTACAAGCAGGCCCAGGAGCTCGCGTTCTTCCCCGTGTGGTCGTACGCGCACCCCAAGGCCGTGGAGCTCGCCGAGCGCCTCGCGGACTACGCCCCGGGCGACCTGAACAAGGTCTTCTTCACCACCGGTGGCGGCGAGGCCGTCGAGACCGCCTGGAAGCTCGCCAAGCAGTACTTCAAGCTGCAGGGCAAGCACACCAAGTACAAGGTCATCTCGCGTGCGGTCGCCTACCACGGCACCCCGCAGGGCGCCCTGTCCATCACCGGTCTGCCGGCCCTGAAGGCCCCCTTCGAGCCGCTGGTCCCCGGCGCGCACAAGGTGCCGAACACCAACATCTACCGCGCCCCGATCCACGGCGACGACCCCGAGGCCTTCGGCCGCTGGGCCGCCGACCAGATCGAGCAGCAGATCCTCTTCGAGGGCCCCGACACCGTCGCGGCCGTCTTCCTGGAGCCGGTGCAGAACGCCGGTGGCTGCTTCCCGCCGCCGCCCGGCTACTTCCAGCGCGTCCGCGAGATCTGCGACCAGTACGACGTGCTGCTCGTCTCCGACGAGACGATCTGCGCCTTCGGCCGCCTCGGCACGATGTTCGCCTGTGACAAGTTCGGCTACGTGCCGGACATGATCACCTGCGCCAAGGGCATGACCTCGGGCTACTCCCCGATCGGCGCCTGCATCGTCTCGGACCGCATCGCCGAGCCGTTCTACAAGGGCGACAACACCTTCCTGCACGGCTACACCTTCGGTGGCCACCCGGTGTCCTCGGCCGTCGCGATCGCCAACCTCGACATCTTCGACAAGGAAGGCCTCAACCAGCACGTGCTGGACAACGAGGGCGCCTTCTACTCGACGCTGTCGAAGCTGCACGACCTCCCGATCGTCGGCGACGTCCGCGGCAACGGCTTCTTCTACGGCATCGAGCTCGTCAAGGACAAGGCCACCAAGGAGTCCTTCAACGACGAGGAGGTGGAGCGCGTCCTGTACGGCTTCCTCTCCAAGGCGCTGTACGACGCCGGCCTGTACTGCCGCGCCGACGACCGTGGCGACCCGGTCATCCAGCTGGCCCCGCCGCTGATCGCCGACCAGGGCACCTTCGACGAGATCGAGGGCATCCTGCGCAACGTGCTCACCGAGGCGTGGACCAAGCTGTAAGCACCGAGCTGTAAGAACCAGGCTGTAAGGACCGAACCACGGCGGTCCCTCCAGCATCACGCCGCCCTCACGGCGTGACCCCACGGCCCGGGTATGCCGCCATCCGAGTGGATGGCGGCTGCCCGGGCCGTGTGCTGTCCGTACAACCGGATCTGAATCCTTACGGTGCCGAGTGACCGACAGGCCCGTCCCTTCGTTCCCCCGGGCGGGGGAAGGCGAGTATCGGATCCGACATCGAGGTGTACGCGATGGCCCCACCGGACAACGACGTGCTCTGGGCGCGTTCCCTGCACTGCTCCCTGGGCGGTTCGGACGCCCTCAGCGGCGTCTCCCTCGGCGTCCGCGAGGGAGAGATCCTCGCCGTCGTCGGCCCCCGCGGCAGCGGCAAGACCACCCTCCTGCGCTGCCTCTCCGGCCAGCTCGTCGCCCAGCAGGGCGAGGTCTGGTTCAACAGCGCCCCCGTGCACACCCTGGCCCCCGCCCAGCGCGAACGGCTCCGGCGCGACCGCTTCGGCTGGATCGACCCCGAGCCCGGCCTCGTCCCCGAGCTCACCGGCTGGGAGAACACCGCCCTGCCGCTGCTGCTCCGCGGGCTCTCCCACCGGGCCGCGAAGACCGCCGCCACCGAGTGGCTGGAGCGGCTCGACATCGGCGGCTGCGCCCGCAAACGGCCGCACGCCCTCACCCAGTCCCAGCGCCAGCGGATCGCGATCGCCCGCGCCCTGGTCACCACCCCGTCGGTCCTCTTCGCCGACGAGCCCACCGCGACCCTGCACCGGGCCGACGGCGCGCAGGTCCTGCGCACCCTGACGGCCGCGGCCCGCTCGCACGGCATCACCGTGCTCCTCGCCACCCACGACGGCGAGGTCGCGGCGCTCGCCGACCGCACGGTCCCCCTGCTCGACGGACGCCGGGTCGGCACCGTACCCCCGACGTCAGGGGCGGAGGGCGTCGCCGCGTGCTCGCTCTCCGTCTAGCCCGCGGGACCCACCCCCTCGTCCTGACGCGCCGGCTCCTCGTGGCCGCCGCGGCCGCGGGGGTGGGCTTCCTCCTGCTCTGCACCCTCGGATACGCCGTCGGGCACCCGGAACGGTCCTCGGCCTCGGTGCTGCGACTCCTCTGGTGCGTCCTGCCGCTCGCCGCCACCGTGCAGTTCGCCGTCGCGGTGGCCCGCACCGACCCCAGCACCCGGCCGCGCCCCGGGCTCTCCGCCGTCGGCCTCGGCCCCGCCCGGCTCACCGCGATCGCCGCCGCCTCGACGGCCGTCGCCTGCACGCTCGGCTCCGTGGTCGCCCTCCTCTTCTACCTGCACCTGCGCGGCGACATCACGGGCCTGCCCTTCGACGGTGCGGCCGCCGGGCTCCTCGCCGCCGACCAGCCGGTCCCGCTCGCGGCCGCCCTCACCCTGCTCGCCGTCCTGCCGGTCGTCGCCGCCACGGCGGCCGGTCTGGCGCTGCGCCCCCGCAGCGCGCCCGCCGCACCGGAGGGCGCCGAGAGGACGATGCCGTCCGGGCTGCCCTGGGGCGTCGCCCTCGTCTCGGTCGGCCTCGCGATCGAGACGTACGCGGCCCAGGGCGACTCCGGAAGCGGCTTCCCCCTCCCGGGCCGCTTCGACGGCAACCCGGCAGGTGTCCTCGTCGGCTGGGTCCTCACCGCCGTGGGCCTCGCCCTGGCGGGCCCGGGCCTCGCCCACGGCTGCGGCCGGCTCCTCCAGGCCGTCCGGCCGGGCGCCACCCGCCTGCTCGCGGGCCGCGTCCTGATGGACGAGTCCCGCCGCATCGGCCGCCCGCTCGGCGTGGTCAGCGCGGTGATCTCCGGAACCCTCGCGGCGACCGCGCTGTACGACGCGGACGCGGGCTCCGACGCCTTCGGCCCGCTCACCGGCCTCGGCGCGGCCCTCATCCTGGCCTGCACCACCGCCACCCTCCTGACCGCCGCCCTTGAATCCCGGCAGGGCCGCGCCCACACCACCGAGGCCCTCCTCCGCATCGGCGCCCCGCCCACGGTCCTGCGCACGGCGGCCCTGCTGCGCGCGGGCGCGCTGCTCGCCGTCTTCGCACCGCTGACCTGGGCGGTGGCGGAACTGGCGGCGCTGCCGCTGACCGGCTGAGCCGCCGCCACGAGGGGCCGCGCAGACGGCGGTCCCCTGAGCGACCCGCACGAGGGGGCGGCCCGCCGAACAGGCCGGACGAAGCGGTGTCGGACGCCGCGAAGCCGGCCCGATCGGCCGGACTTCCCGAGGGGCCGCCCGTCACGGCGGCCCCTATCGTGGGCCCATGGCGACGCTTCCCCCGGCACACCGCCCGCCCGGACCGCGCGGGCACGGACGCGAGATCCACACCCTCGCCGAGTTCGACGCGGCGCTCGCCCGTCCCGGCTCGCTCGCCGGACAGCGGATCCAGTCGGTCGACCTCACCGGCCGGACCTTCGCCCTGCTCACCGCCGCCACCGCCGAGGCCGTCTTCCTCGGCTGCCCCATGGAGCCGGAGGCCGCCGCCAAGGTCCGCGCCGACGGGGCCCTCGTCTTCCCGCCCGTCCCCGAACTGCCCTTCGACCCGTACCGGGCCAGGCTCTACGTCCCCGAGGAACTCTTCGCGGGGATCGCCGAGACCGGGTACGAGTCGACGCCCGACTTCCTCGCGTACACGTGGTTCGGCCGGACCAGGGCCGACGGCGACATCTTCTCCTCGATGCTCCGCTCCCTCCACGACGACGCCGTCTCCGACGCCCTCGACGAACACCTCGACGGGGCCCGGGTCGTCGGCGTCATGGGCGGGCACGCGATGGGCCGGGGCACCGAGGCGTACGCGGGCGCCGCCCGGCTCGGCAGGTCCCTGGCCCGCGCCGGGCTCACCGTGGCGACCGGCGGCGGACCGGGCGCGATGGAGGCCGCGAACCTCGGCGCGTACCTGGCGCGTTTCGACGACGCCGCCCTGGTGGGGGCGCTCGACCTCCTCTCCGAGGCCCCGTCGTTCACCCCCTCGGTGACGGACTGGGCCCGGGCGGCCTTCGCGGTACGGGCGATGTGGCCGGACGGAGGGGACTCGGTCGGCATCCCCACCTGGTTCTACGGCCACGAGCCGCCGAACCCCTTCGCCGCCCACATCGCCAAGTACTTCGCCAACGCCACCCGGGAGGACGGCCTGCTCGCCCGCTCGACGGCGGGCATCGTCTTCCTGCCGGGCGCGGCGGGCACGGTCCAGGAGATCTTCGACAACGCGACCCCGAACTACTACGGCTCCCGGGGTGCCCCGACCCCGATGGTCCTGGTCAACCGCACCCACTGGACCACCCGCCTCCCGGCCTGGCCCCTCCTGGAGACCCTCGCCACCGGCCGCCCGATGGCGAGCCGGATCGCCCTGGTGGACTCGATCGACGAGGCCCCGGAGGCACTGGAGCGACTGGGGGCATAGCGGGGGCGGGCCCACAACGGCGCGGGGCGCGGGCCCGCAACGGGCGGCGAGGTTACTTCCGCCAGAACAGGTGGTGCGTCACCTTGCCGCCCGGACTCGGCACGACGTCGCAGTGGAAGCGGTCGAACAGCTCCTCCGGCGACTCCCACAGCCGCGACCCCGACCCGAGCTTCACCGGTGAGACCGCGACGTGCAGCGTGTCGACGAGGTCGGCGTCGAGGAACTCCCGGATGGTCGCGGCGCCGCCGCCGAGGCGGACGTCCTTCCCCCGGGCCGCCTCCTTCGCCTGGGCGAGCACCGTCGCCGGGTCCGCGTCGACGAAGTGGAACGTCGTGTCGGAGAGCGTGAACGACGGGCGCGGGTGGTGGGTGAGGACGAACACCGGCGTGCGGAACGGCGGCTCGTCGCCCCACCAGCCGCGCCAGTCCTCGTTCTCCCAGGGCCCGCGCAGGGGCGAGAACTTGTTGCGGCCCATGATCTCGGCGCCGATGTTCCGCGCGTAGTCCCGCGTCAGGTAGTCGTCGAGGCCGCGGCTGCCCCCGGGATCGGTCCGCATCGGCCAGCTCGCCGTGGCACCGGCCCAGGAGAACATCTCCCCGGGGTCGGCGTGGCCGAACGGCCGCTCCAGGCTCTGGCCCTCCCCGGCCCCGTATCCGTCGGACGAGACGTTGAAGTTCTGGACTCTCAGCAGCTGCTGGCCCATGGATCTTCCTCCTGGTGATCGACAGAAAAACGACGAACAACCAGGAGACTCCCCCCGCGCCCGAAACTCATCGCACCTCTACGGGCCGTCTTCCCCCAGCACCACCACGTCCTCCGCCCGGAACTCCACACCCACCCCGGCGCCCTCCTCCGGCGCCTCCCGCAGCGGGATCTCGGCCTCCAGGGCGGGCCCCTCGGCCGGGCGGAGCCGTACGAGGACCTGGCTGCCCCGGAAGGTCCGGGACTCCACCGTCCAGACGGGACGCGACTCCACGAGCCGCACCCCGCCCGGGCGGACGAGGAGCCGCCGCTCCCCCTCCGGGGAGCCGTCGGGGACCGGGATCTTGCCCCACACGGTCTGCGCGACCGTCCCCGTCACCTGCGCCGTCACCACGTTGTCGAAGCCGAGGAACCGCGCCACGAACTCCGACGCGGGCCGCCGCCACACCTCGTCCGGCGCACCCGACTGGGCGATCCGCCCGTCCCGCATGACCACGAGCCGGTCGGCGAGCGCGAAGGCCTCGCCCTGGTCGTGGGTGACGGCGAGGACCGTCGTCCCGAGCCGCCCGAAGAGCTGCCGCAGCTCCACGACGAGCCGCTCCCGCAGCCCCCGGTCGAGCTGGCCCAGCGGCTCGTCGAGCATCAGGAGCCGGGGCCGGGGCGCCAGGGCGCGGGCGAGCGCCACCCGCTGCTGCTCGCCGCCGGAGAGCGCGGCGACGGAGCGCCGCTCGGCACCGGGGAGGCCGACGAGGTCGAGCAGCTCCCGCACCCGCTCCGCCTGCTCGGCCTTCCCGGCGCCCCGCATGCGAAGCCCGAAGGCGACGTTGCCGCCGACGTCCCGCTGCGGGAACAGCTGGTGGTCCTGGAACATCAGGCCGACGCCCCGCCGGTGCACCGGCACCCCGGCCTGGTCGGCGCCGCCGAGCAGCACCCGGCCCCCGTCGAGCGGCTGGAGGCCCGCGACGGCCCGCAGCATCGTGGACTTGCCGCTGCCGCTGGGGCCGAGCACGCACACGATCTTGTGCTCGGCGACCTCCAGGTCCACGGCGTCGAGCACGGCCCGCCGACCGAACCGTACGGTCGCGTCCTCGATCGAAAGCATCAGAACTCCCCGGAGGTCCGGTCGGTGCGGAGCCGTTCGAGCAGCAGCAGGGACACCGCGCACACCACCATCAGAATCGTCGAGAGGGCCATCGCCTGGCCGTAGTTGAGCTCGCCGGGCCGGCCGAGCAGCCGGGCCACCGCCACCGGCAGCGTCGGGCTCTCGGGCCGGGCGATGAAGACGGTCGCCCCGAACTCGCCGAGCGACACCGCGAACGCGAACCCGGCCGCGATGAGCAGCGCCCGCCGCACCAGCGGCAGGTCCACCTCCCGCCAGGCCCGCCACGGCGAGGCGCCGAGCACGGCCGCCGCCTCCCGCAGCCGCTCGTCCACCGCGCGCAGGACCGGCAGCATCGTGCGTACGACGAAGGGGACGCCGACCAGGGCCTGGGCGAGCGGTACGAGGATCCAGCTGGCCCGCAGGTCGAACGGCGGCTCGTCGAGGGTGATGAGGAAGCCGAAGCCGACGGTCACGGCGGAAACCCCGAGCGGCAGCATGAGCAGCGCGTCGAAGCCCCGTACGAGCCGACCGGCCCGCCGCCGGGTGAGCGCCGCCGCCGCGAGCCCGCCGATCAGCACCGCGATGGCGGTGGCGGCCACCGCGTACCGCAGCGAGTTCCCGATCGCCTCCAGGGGCGGGACGAGGAAGGTCCCGGCCTCGTCGAGCGAGCCGAGCGCCCGGTAGTAGCGCAGCCCGTACCCGTCCGGCCCCGCGAAGGACCGCTCCACGAGCACGCCGAGCGGCAGCAGGATCAGCAGCGTCACCGAGACGAGGACACCCGCGAGCAGCGTCCACTGCCCGGCGCCGCGCGGCCGGCGCGCGGTCGACTCCGGGGCCACGAGCCGCAGCGCGGTCTCCCGTCTCCGTACCGTCCAGGAGTGCACGCCGAGGATCGCGCCCACGGCCGCGAACTGCACGAGCGTGAGCACGGCCGCCGTCTGCAGGTCGAGCAGCCGGGCGGTCTGCCGGTAGATCTCGGCCTCGAGGGTGGTGTACGCGTCCCCGCCGAGGATCTGCACGACGCCGAAGGAGGTGAAGGTGAAGAGGAAGACCATCAGGGCGGCCGCCGCCACCGCCGGCACCAGCGCGGGCAGCGTCACCGTCCGCCAGGCCGCCCAGCGGGAGGCGCCGAGGACCCGGGCGGCCTCCTCCTGGCGCGGGTCGAGCTGCGCCCAGAGGCCGCCGACGGTCCGGACGACGACCGCGTAGTTGAAGAAGACGTGCGCGAGGAGGATCGCCCACACGCTGGTGTCGAGCCGCAGCCCCCACAGCTCGTCGGTGAGCCCGTTCCGGCCGACGAGCGCCAGGAACGCCGTGCCGACGAGGACGGTCGGCAGCACGAACGGCACGGTGACGACGGCCCGCAGCACGCTCTTGCCGGGGAAGTCGAAGCGGGCGAAGACGTACGCCCCGGGCAGCGCGACCAGGAGGGTGAGACCGGTGGAGGCGAGCGCCTGCCACACGGTGAAGCCGAGCACGTCGAGGATGTCCGGCCGCGACAGGGTCTCCCCGACCCGGCCGAGGTCCCACGCCCCGGCGGGCCTGAGCCCCCGGTCCACGATGGACACGACGGGCCAGGCGAAGAAGACCCCGAAGAACGCGACGGGCAGGGCCATGAACCCCAGCCGCGTCGCGCTCCCCCGGACGTCTCGCCTTACGACGTCTCGCCTTACTTCAGGACGAGCGACGACCACTGCTGGATCCACGGGTCACGCTTCTCGGCGATCTTCTCGGGCGCCATGGTCTCCGGCTTCTCGACCACCACGCCGTGCTTGGTGAACAGCTCCGGCAGGGCCGCGTCCTTCGCCACCGGGTTGACGAACATCTGGAGCGGCATGTCCTCCTGGAACTTCTTGGAGATCAGGAAGTCGATCAGCGCCTTGCCGCCCTCGGGGTTCTTCGCGCCGTTCAGCAGACCCGCGAACTCGATCTGGCGGAAGCAGGTCCCGGTGGAGACGCCGGTGGGCGCCACCTTCGGCTGCGGCTCGCCGTACAGCACCTCGGCCGGCGGGCTGGAGGCGTACGACACGACCAGCGGCCGGTCGGCCTTGGCCTGCTTGCCGCCGGCCGAGCCGGAGAACTCCTGGTTGTAGGCGAGCTCCCAGCTGTCGACGGTCTTCACACCGTTGGCCTTGAGCTTCTTCCAGTAGTCCTGCCAGCCGTCGTCGCCGTACTCGGCGGCCGTGCCGAGGAGGAAGCCGAGACCCGGGGAGGACAGCTCGGGGTTCTCCACGACGAGGAGGTTCTTGTACGCCGGCTTCACGAGGTCGTCGAAGGTCTGCGGCGGCGCCAGCTTCTTGTCGGCGAAGTACTTCTTGTCGTAGTTGACGCAGATGTCGCCGGAGTCGATCGGGGTGACCCGGTGCTCCTTGTCGAGCTGGTACGCCGCCGGGACCCGGTCCAGGCCCTTCGCCTCGTACGGGACGAAGATCCCGTTGTCGAGGGCGCGGGAGAGCAGCGTGTTGTCGACGCCGAAGAAGACGTCACCCTGCGGGGACCCCTTGGTCAGGATCTCCTTGTTGACGGCCTCACCGGCGTCGCCGCTCTTCAGCACCTTGACCGTGAAACCGGTCTGCTTGGTGAAGTCGGCGAGGACTTCCTTGGAGGCGTTGAACGAGTCGTGGCTCACCAGCGTCACCGTCTTCGGCGCGGGCTGGTCGGTCTTGCCGGCCTCGCCCCGCACGTCGTCGGTGCCGCACGCGGCGAGGCTCGTGACGCCGAGCGCCGCGACGAGCGCGGCGGCGGCGGCCTTCTTGATGCTCACTGGATTCCTCCTGGGTATGACCAGGAAGAGACGCGGCCCTGCCCACGTCCGGCGGACCGGACGCGGGCAGGGCGCAACAGCTTGAGTTACGACCGAACTTCCTACCCAGAATGACCTGGGCGAGGTTCAGAGGGTCTGCGGTCTACGGTTACCGCACTCTCAGCGCTGTGGCGCTCCCCTGTCGGAATATGGAGATGTGTTCGAGCTCAGACTACAAGGTCAGCGCTCGGAGGCCGCGAGCTGTCCACAGGCGCCGTCGATCTCCTGACCGCGGGTGTCCCGGACGGTCACCGGCACGCCGTGGCGGGCGATCGCCTCGACGAAGGCCTTCTCGTCCTCCGGGCGGGAGGCCGTCCACTTCGAGCCGGGCGTCGGGTTCAGCGGGATCAGGTTGACGTGCACCCGCTTGCCCTTGAGCAGCCGGCCGAGCAGGTCGCCGCGCCAGGCCTGGTCGTTGATGTCCCGGATGAGGGCGTACTCGATGGAGATCCGGCGCCCGGACTTCTCCGCGTACTCCCAGGCCGCGTCGAGGACCTCCCGGACCTTCCAGCGCGTGTTGACGGGCACGAGGGTGTCGCGGAGCTCGTCGTCGGGCGCGTGCAGCGAGACGGCGAGACGGCACTTGAAGCCCTCGTCGGCGAAGCGGAGCATCGCGGGCACGAGGCCGACGGTGGAGACGGTGATGCCGCGCTGCGAGAGCCCGAGCCCGTCCGGCTCGGGGTCGGTGAGGCGCCGGATGGCGCCGACGACCCGCTTGTAGTTGGCGAGGGGCTCGCCCATGCCCATGAACACGATGTTGGAGAGCCGCGCCGGTCCCCCGGGCACCTCGCCGTCGCGCAGGGCCCGCATGCCGTCCACGATCTGGTGCACGATCTCGGCGGTCGACAGGTTCCGGTCGAGGCCCGCCTGCCCGGTCGCGCAGAACGGGCAGTTCATCCCGCAGCCGGCCTGCGAGGAGATGCACATGGTCACCCGGTCGGGGTAGCGCATGAGCACCGACTCCACGAGCGTGCCGTCGTGCAGCTTCCACAGGGTCTTACGGGTGGTGTCGTCGTCGCACGAGATGTGCCGCACCACGGACATCAGGTCGGGCAGCAGCTCCCCGGCCAGCTTCTCCCGCGAGGCGGCCGGGATGTCGGTCCACTCGGCGGGGTCGTGCGCGTACCGCGCGAAGTAGTGCGTGGACAGCTGCTTGGCGCGGAACGGCTTCTCGCCGATCGCGGCGACGGCCTCCTTCCGCTCGGCGGGCGAGAGGTCGGCCAGGTGCCGCGGCGGCTTCTTGGCTCCGCGGGGGGCGACGAAAGTGAGTTCTCCGGGCTTGGGCATGGTCTCACCAGTGTCGCAGACGAATTCCGGGAAGGGCGCGCCCCAGGGATCGGCCGATCGCACGATTGGCCGATCGCACGCCCGATGATGTTGAGTGTCCACGCCAATGGATCATGATCAGGTCATCGGAGGAGCCCGGATGAAGGCTGTTGTACGGGGGGCCGCCGTCGCGGCGGTGCTGGCGCTCGCGCTGACGGCGTGCGAGGACGGGAGCACGACGGCGGGAGGCGCGCCGACGAACAGGGCGACGGCGGACTCGCCCGCCCAGGGAGGCCAGGGAGGCGGCGGGTCGTCGGCTCCCACCGACCAGCAGAGCATCACTCCGAACTTCCCCCCGGTGTCGATCAACGCGACCGACATGTACGCCGCGCTCCCGGCCGACGGCAGCTTGGAGACCATGTCCAGCGGCGAAACCATCGTGGTCCAGGACGCCGACGCCCTCAGGGGCTGCGCCGAGCTGACGAGGTCGCCGTGCGCCGCCGGGATCCAGGTGGCCGGGCACAAGGACATGGAGTCGCGCGACCCGGACGGCGCGCGTGTCGAATTCAGCCTCCTCGCCTTCGCCGACGCGGCCGGGGCCGCCACGGAGATGAAGGCTCTCGCGGAGCAGAAGCGGAAGCCCGGCGAGGCGGACGAGCACCCGGTGAAGCCGCTGAAGATGGACACCGGCGCCGAGGAGACCGAGGCGTTCCAGCACGACAACAGCATCGATGTCGTCATGCGCGTCGGCTCCGTCGTGGCCTACGTCATGGCGAGCGACACCTCGCCCGACAACGTGAAGTACGCGGCGAAGCTCCAGATCGCCCGCGTACAGGCGGTCGCGGCAGGGATCGACCCGGACCGCGGCTGACGCGTGGGACGCCGTGCCCTCACGGCATGCGAAGGGCCCCCGGTCCGCACCTGACGTGCGGGCCGGGGGCCCTTCCACAAGCCCGACGAAAGCGCCGGTCAGCCGGTGCCGACGAACAGCGCCATCAGCAGCCACACCACCGGCGCCGTGGGCAGCAGCGAGTCGAGGCGGTCCATGATGCCGCCGTGCCCCGGCAGCAGCGTGCCCATGTCCTTGATGCCCAGGTCGCGCTTGATCATGGACTCGCCGAGGTCGCCGAGCGTCGCGCTCGCCGCCACCGCCAGACCGAGGATCAGGCCCTGCCACCAGACGCCGTCGTCGATCATGAACTGCATGCACAGCGCGCCCGCCGCCATCGCGAACGTCACCGCGCCGACCAGACCCTCCCGGGTCTTGCCGGGGCTGATCCGCGGGGCCAGCTTGTGCTTGCCGAAGCGCCAGCCGATCGCGTACGCCCCGGTGTCGCTGACCACGGTCAGGATCAGGAAGGTCAGCACCCGCTGCGGCCCGTCGTCCGCGGTCAGCAGCAGCGCCACGAACGTCGCCAGGAACGGCACGTAGAACGCGGCGAAGACCCCCGCCGTGACGTCCTTCAGGTAGCCCTCGGGAGGCTCCGTCATCCGCCAGACGAGCACCGCGAGCGCCGTCAGGGCCATCGCCACCCAGGCGCCCTCGGCGCCCCGGACGTAACCGGCGACGACCATCGCCGCGCCGCCGACCGCGAGCGGGACCAGCGGAGCCTTGATCGCCTTGCGCTCCTGGAGGCGGGAGGTGAGCTCCCAGAGGCCGACGACCACGGCGACCGCTATCACCCCGACGAACGCCGGCTTCCAGATGAACAGCGAGGCGATGATGACGGCGCCGAGGCCGACCCCGACGCCTATGGCCGCGCCCAGGTCACGGCCCGCGCTCTTCTTCTGCCGGGGCGCCGACGAGGGCGCGGGCGGCGGAGGCGGGGTGGGGCTGGACATGGGCTCCTGCGGGTGCTCGTGCGGCGTCTCGTCACGGAACAGGGGACCGCTCGGGTGAGCGGCCCCCCGGCCGTGACCGTCCTGGAATCCGCCGGCGGGAACGTCGGGCACGATGGGCATGGGCCGAGTCTGCGCCGCCTGCTGCCGATCGTATGCGGGACCCGCCGGGGCAGGCCCCTGGTCGGGTCCGCCGAGGCCTGAACCGGCCGGCGCCCCCCAGGAAGAGTCGTTCATCAGACCTCGAGCAGCTCGGCTTCCTTGTGCTTGAGCAGCTCGTCCACCTGCGCGACGTACTTCGCGGTGGTGTCGTCGAGCTCCTTCTCGGCGCGGCGGCCCTCGTCCTCGCCGACCTCGCCGTCCTTGACGAACTTGTCGATGGTCTCCTTGGCCTTGCGGCGGACCGAGCGGATCGAGATCTTCGAGTCCTCGGCCTTGCCCTTGGCGACCTTGATGTACTCCCGGCGGCGCTCCTCGGTCAGCTCGGGGAACACCACGCGGATGATGTTGCCGTCGTTGCTGGGGTTGACCCCGAGGTCCGAGTCCCGGATCGCCTGCTCGATGTTGCGCAGGGCGCTCTTGTCGAACGGCGTCACCACGGCCATGCGCGGCTCCGGGACGGAGAAGGACGCCAGCTGGTTGATGGGGGTGATGGCACCGTAGTAGTCGGCCACGATCTTGTTGAACATCGCCGGGTGCGCACGGCCGGTGCGGATCGCGGCGAAGTCCTCCTTGGCGACCACGACGGCCTTCTCCATCTTCTCCTCGGCCTCGAGGAGGGTCTCTTCGATCACCACTTGCTCCTGCGTGTCGTCGCGTTGTGTCCTGCACGGTGTACGACCGGCAGGGCTCTGTCCATCCCCTTGCGGGGCGGTTCCCCGGTTCGGGTCAGGCCCGGGTGCCCTGGTCGCTCACGAGCGTGCCGATCTTCTCACCCTTCACCGCGCGAGCGATATTGCCCTCGGCGAGCAGTTCGAAGACGAGGATCGGGAGGTTGTTGTCCCGGCACAGGGTGATGGCGGTGGCGTCGGCGACCTTGAGGTCGCGGGAGAGCACCTCGCCGTACTCGAGCGCGTCGAACTTGACCGCGTCGGGGTTGCGCTTGGGGTCGGAGTCGTAGACGCCGTCCACGCCGTTCTTGCCCATGAGCAGGGCCTCGGCGTCGATCTCCAGGGCGCGCTGGGCGGCGGTGGTGTCCGTGGAGAAGTACGGCATGCCCATGCCCGCACCGAAGATGACCACGCGGCCCTTCTCCAGGTGGCGCACGGCGCGCAGCGGGATGTACGGCTCGGCGACCTGGCCCATGGTGATGGCGGTCTGGACGCGCGAGTCGATGCCCTCCTTCTCCAGGAAGTCCTGGAGGGCGAGGCAGTTCATCACGGTGCCGAGCATGCCCATGTAGTCGGAGCGGGCCCGGTCCATGCCGCGCTGCTGGAGCTCGGCGCCGCGGAAGAAGTTGCCACCACCGATCACGATCGCGATCTCCGCGCCGTCGCGGACGACGGCCGCGATCTCACGCGCGATGGCGTGCACGACGTCCGGGTCGACACCCAGGCCGGTGCCGCCGGAGAAGGCTTCTCCGGACAGCTTCAGCATGTAGCGGCCGGCCTTCTTGCCGTTGTTGTCGTCGCCCTGTACGGCGGCCTGATTCATGGAGATCTCCTCGTGCACATACGAAGGAGGCCATTGCCTTGGGTCCTCTCGGTATCCCGTGCGGCAATGGCCTCCTCGTCAGATCTGCGGTCGTCCTGCGCGGGCGCGGACGACTGCCTCAGACCCTACCGGGGTCCGGTGTCCGTCGCGTCTGCGTACGGACTCAGATGCCGACCTTGATGCGGGTGAAGCGCTTCAGGGTGACACCGGCCTCGTCCAGGACCTTCTGGACGGACTTCTTGTTGTCGAGGGCGTACGGCTGGCCGAGCAGCGTGGCGTCCTTGAAGAAGCCGTTGACGCGACCCTCGACGATCTTGGCGATCGCGGCCTCGGGCTTGCCCTCGGCGCGGGTGGTCTCCTCGGCGATGCGACGCTCGGACTCGACGACCTCGGCCGGAATGTCTTCCTTGGTGAGGTACTTCGGCGCGAAGGCGGCGATGTGCTGGGCGACACCCTTGGCGACGTCGGCGTCGGCCTTGTCGAACTCGACGAGGACACCGATCTGCGGCGGGAGGTCGGGCATCGTGCGGTGCATGTACGCGTACACGAAGCCGTCGGCGTACTGCGCGAAGCGGTCCAGGACGATCTTCTCGCCGAGGTTGGCGTTGGCCTCGTCGACGAACGCCTGCACGGTCTTGCCGGCCTCGATCTCGGAGGCGAGCAGGGCCTCGAGGTCGGCCGGGGAGGTGGCGGCGACGTGCTCGGCCAGCTGGGCGGCGACGGCCTGGAACTTGTCACCCTTGGCGACGAAGTCCGTCTCGCACTTCAGCTCGACGAGGACGCCGGAGGTGTTGTCGTCGGCGATGAGGGAGACCACGGCGCCGTTCTCGGCAGAGCGGCCCTCGCGCTTGGCGACGCCCTTCTGGCCCTTGATACGGAGCGCCTCGACGGCCTTGTCGACGTTGCCGTCGGCCTCGTCCAGGGCCTTCTTGCAGTCCATCATGCCGGCGCCGGTGAGCTCGCGGAGCTTCTTGACGTCAGCGGCGGTGTAGTTCGCCATGAGTCTGTTTCTCTCTCGAAGTCTGAAAGATCGGGCGGGTCCACGGGTGGACGGCGGGGGCTTCGTGGGCCCCCGCCGTCGTCACCCGAAGGTCCTCAGGGTCCTGAAGGGTCAGGCCTGCTCGGCGTCCGCGGCCGGAGCCTCGGCGGCGGCCTCGGCCGGGGCGGCCTCGGCGGCGGGGGCCTCGACAGCCTCGTCAGCCTTCTTCTCGCCCTCGAGGAGGTCGCGCTCCCACTCGGCGAGGGGCTCGCCGGCGGCCTTCTCGCCCGGCTTCGAGTCGCCGGTCGCGGCGCCGGAGCGGGCGATGAGGCCCTCGGCGACGGCGTCGGCGATCACGCGGGTGAGCAGGGTGACGGAGCGGATCGCGTCGTCGTTGCCCGGGATCTTGTAGTCGACCTCGTCGGGGTCGCAGTTGGTGTCGAGGATCGCGACGACCGGGATGTGGAGCTTGCGCGCCTCACCGACGGCAATGTGCTCCTTCTTGGTGTCGACGATCCAGACGGCGCTCGGCACCTTCTGCATCTCGCGGATACCACCGAGGGTCTTCTCCAGCTTGGCCTTCTCGCGGGAGAGGACCAGGAGCTCCTTCTTGGTGAGACCCGAGGCGGCGACGTCCTCGAAGTCGATCTGCTCGAGCTCCTTGAGGCGCTGCAGACGCTTGTAGACGGTGGAGAAGTTGGTGAGCATGCCACCGAGCCAACGCTGGTTGACGTACGGCATGCCGACACGCGTCGCCTGCTCGGCGATGGCCTCCTGGGCCTGCTTCTTCGTACCGACGAACATGATGGAGCCGCCATGCGCGACGGTCTCCTTGACGAACTCGTAGGCGCGGTCGATGTACGACAGCGACTGGAGCAGGTCGATGATGTAGATGCCGTTGCGCTCGGTGAAGATGAAGCGCTTCATCTTCGGGTTCCAGCGACGGGTCTGGTGACCGAAGTGGACGCCGCTCTCCAGCAGCTCCCGCATCGTGACGACGGCCATGGCCGTATCTCCTTGGGTTTCTCGGTTGTGTTCCTGACGCCCCGGCGCGCCGTGCCACGAAGGACCGAAAGGCGCTGCCACCCGCCGCGAGGACTGGTGGCGGGGCGTGCGAAGTCGACCCGGTGACCCGAGTCGCCATAGGAAGTGTACGGGACCCCGGGAGCACTGGGTGACGGCGCTGTCCACAACCGGCGAGTAGTCCACAGATACCGCCGGTTACCGGAACGAACCGAACACTCGGGAAACCCTTCCCTCATGCATCTGCTCACCCTGCTCGCGACCCTGACCCTCCTCTGGCCGGTGGGCCCTCCCCCTCCGGAGATCCTCCGCGGCTGGCAGCCCCCGCCCGGCCCGTACGCCGCGGGTCACCGCGGCGTGGACCTCGCCGCGCCGCCGGGCACCCCGGTGCTCGCCCCGGCGGCGGGCACGGTCACGTTCGCGGGCCCGGTGGGCGGCCGCGGCGCCGTCACCCTCACCCTCCCGGGCACGGGCGTTCCCCCGCTCCGCACGACCTTCACCCCTGTGACCCCGCTGGTCCCCCGGGGCGCCCGGGTCGCACCGGGCACCCCGATCGCCGAAGTCACGGAGGGCCCCCACTGCCCGCGGTCCTGCCTCCACTGGGGCCTCCTGAGGGGCGAGACCTATCTGAACCCGCTCCTGCTGACGAGAAGGCCGCCGTCCCGGCTGCTCCCGCTCACCGACGGCTGGGCCGAGCTCACCGACGGCTAGGGCCTGTCCGGCGGATCAGGTCCTAGACCGGGGGGCCGGCCACTCCGTGGAGGGCCATGGTGACCGCTGCTTCGGCGATGGCCGTGGGGTCCTCGGCCGCGCCGAGCTCGATGCGACGGACGGCGGCGTCGACGACGCCCTGGAGGAGCATGGCGCCCAGGCGGGGCTCGGGCTGGCCCAGGGCGGCGAGGGCTTCGACGATCATGGCGACGAGGCCGCCGTGGGCCGCTCGGATCTTCTCGCGGGCGCCGTCGTCGAGCTCGCTCGCCGAGATGGCGACGACGGCCCGGTGGCGCCGGTCCCCGACGAGGTCCAGCTGCGTGCGGACGTACGCCTCGACCTTGCCGTGGGGCGTCTCGGCGCCGGCCATGGCGGCCTCGACCTCGGCGGCCCAGACGGGGAAGTCGACGGCGCACAGTTCTTCGACGACGGCGGCGCGGGACCGGAAGTACTCGTAGACCGACGAGCGGGCGAGGCCCGTGCGCTCGGCGAGGGCGGGGAAGGTCAGTGCCTCCGTACCGCCCTCGGACAGCAGGGAACGCGCGGCGTCCAGGAGGGCGCCGCGCTGCATGGTCCGGTGCTCGGCCACCGAGGCCGCTCGAATCCTGGGCACGGCTCCACTGTACGACCGGCCCGCAAGCCTCAGCGGCCGACGTCGGCCAGCTTGGCGCGGAGCTGGAGGACGGACTTGGTGTGGATCTGGCTGACGCGGCTCTCGGTGACCCCGAGGACGTGGCCGATCTCGGCGAGGGTCAGGCCCTCGTAGTAGTAGAGCGTGACGACGGTCTTCTCGCGCTCGGGGAGCGTGTTGATGGCGCGGGCGAGCAGCCGGCGCAGCTCGCGGTCCTCGGCGACCTCGACGGGGTTGTCGGCGGCGGTGTCCTCGAGGGTGTCCATGAGGGAGAGCCGGTCGCCGCCCTCGCCGCCGACGTGCAGCAGCTCTTCCAGGGCGACCACGTTCGCCAGGGACAACTGGCTGAAAACCGCATGCAGTTCCTCCAGCGTGATCTCCATCTCCGCGGCGACCTCGCTCTCGGAGGGGGTCCGGCGGAGCTGGGCTTCGAGGGTGGCGTAGGCGCGCTCGACGTTGCGGGCCTTCTGGCGGACGGAGCGCGGGATCCAGTCCAGGGCGCGGAGTTCGTCGATCATGGCGCCGCGGATGCGGGTGATCGCGTACGTCTCGAACTTGATCGCCCGCTCGACGTCGAACTTCTCGATGGCGTCGATGAGGCCGAAGACGCCGGAGGAGACGAAGTCGGCCTGTTCCACGTTGGACGGCAGCCCCACGCTGACCCGTCCGGCGACGTATTTGACGAGCGGCGAGTAGTGCAGGATCAGCTGCTCCCGCAGCCGCTCGTCGCCGGTGTCCTTGTACGAGCGCCACAGCTCGTCGAGCGAGGTCGGTGCGGGCGGTCGCACGGTGCCCCGGGCTGCTGGG
>NZ_MWIG01000890.1:0-3859 GCF_002156145.1 Streptomyces sp. NRRL B-24572
GAGTACGCGGCGCAGCCGGGGAGTCCTGGGCGCCGGCCTGGCCCGGTCCGATAATCACCGGCGGGGATCGCGGCGAATCGCTACCGTCCTGCGCATGAGCACGTCACTCCGCCTGGAGCAGATCACCCCCGCCACCATCGACGCCGCCCTCGCCCTGCGCGTCCACCCCCACCAGGAGCGCAACGTCGCCCCCGTCGTGAAATCCCTCGCGGAGGCGTACGCCTTCGGGGAGAACGCCTGGCCGCGGCTGATCTTCGACGGCGACGAGCTCGTCGGGTTCCTGATGGCCTTCCTCGACATCCCGTGGAACGAGGACAAGGACCCCGGTGATCGGCGCAGCGGTCTCTGGCGGCTCAACATCTCCGCCGACGCCCAGGGCAAGGGGTACGGGCGCTTCGCCGTCGAGGCCGTCCGCGACGAGCTGCGCCGGCGCGGCGAGCACCGGTTCCACGTGACCTGGGAGCCCGGCGAGGACGGTCCCGGCGCCTTCTACGACAAGCTGGGATTCCGTACCACCGGAGAGGACAGCGGCGGCCAGGTCGTGGGCGTGCTGGAGATATAGGGGAAGGGGGCGCGTCGAGACGCGCCCCCCACCGGTCAGCCGCTGCAGCCCCCGCACTGGCACGGGGAGCCCGACTGGCAGCCGCAGCCGCAGCCCGAGCCGCAGCCGCAGGCGCCAAGCAGGGGCAGGAACACCGCCTCGCGCGGTGCCTCCGGCCCGGATTCGGTCGTCGTGGGGGATTCGGCCATGGGGGTCCCTCCCTTTCGAGGCGAGCTTCGCCTCCCCCCATTGCATGCCCACTCGGACCGGCGCATCAACGGCGCATCGGAGCCCGCGCGCCCATGCGCCGTCCGATGGCGCCCGTACGCCCTACGCGCCTTCCACCGGCGCGTCCGCCGCCTGCAGCTCGTCCGCGTGCTCGCCCGTCACCAGGTACACGACGCGCTTCGCCACCGACACCGCGTGGTCCGCGAACCGCTCGTAGTACCGGCCGAGCAGCGTCACGTCCACGGCCGTCTCGATGCCGTGCTTCCAGCGGTCGTCCATCAGGTGCTGGAACAGCGTCCGGTGCAGCAGGTCCATCTCGTCGTCGTCCTGCTCCAGCTGGAGCGCCAGGTCGACGTCCTTCGTGATGATGACCTCCGCCGCCTTCGCCATCAGGCGCTGCGCCAGCTGCCCCATCTCCAGGATGGTCGCGTGCAGGTCCCGCGGCACCGCCGTGTCCGGGAACCGCAGCCGCGCCAGCTTCGCCACGTGCTGCGCCAGGTCGCCGGAGCGCTCCAGGTCGGCGCTCATCCGCAGCGAGGTCACCACGATCCGCAGGTCCGTCGCCACCGGCTGCTGCCGGGCGAGCAGCGCTATCGCCCGCGCCTCCAGGTCGTGCTGGAGGTCGTCGACCTTCTGGTCCGCGGCGATCACGCTCTCCGCGAGCTTGAGGTCCGCGTCGAGCATCGCCGTCGTGGCGCGCCCGATCGCCGACCCGACGAGCCGGGCCATCTCGACCAGGCCCTCGCCGATCGAGTCCAGTTCCTCGTGGTACGCGTCCCGCATGGTGTCCCTCTCTACGCAAAACTCCGGGGTCCGGGTGGGGCTCGGACCCCCACGCTCCCACGTTCGGCCCCCTGTGCGTCCGGTTCCACCCCCTGATGTGAATCAGCACTTTCCCCCAGGTGAACTCTGGGCGACACGCGCCACCCCGGTCGCCAGGGCAAATGAACCACCCGCGTCTCCATGGTGAACTCTGGGCGACGACTGTTCGAGCAGCCACTCGGACGGCTGGGAGAGTGTCCGTCCACCCGCATAACCTGGATGGCATGGACGTGAACGCGGCGGTCGCCGCATTGGCAGCGATCGCCGGCGTGTGCACCGGCGTGATCGCCATGCTGGCGTTCCGCTGGAGCGAGCGCGACCAGGCGCGACCGACCCGTACCTCCCTGCACACCGACGCCGTGCTCCCGCCCGGCGTCGACACCGTGCTGTCCGTGCTGCGCTCCTCCGCGGTCGTTCTCGACGAGAGCGACTCCGTGGTGAAGGCCAGCTCGGCTGCGTACGCGCTCGGCCTGGTCCGCGGCGGCAAGCTGGCCGTCGAACCCATGCTCAACATGGCCCGCGACACCCGCCGGGACGGAGAGATACGGCAGGTGGAGCTGGACCTGGCCCGGCGCGGCACCGGACGCGGCGAGGCCCTCGCCGTCTCCGCCCGCGTCGCCCCGCTGGGCTCGCGCCTGGTGCTGCTCCTGGTCGAGGACCTCACCGAGGCCCGTCGTATCGAAGCGGTACGGCGCGACTTCGTCGCCAACGTGAGCCATGAGCTCAAGACTCCCGTCGGCGCGCTCTCCCTGCTCTCCGAGGCGGTCATGGACGCCTCGGACGACCCCGAGGCGGTCACCCGCTTCGCGGGCCGGATGCAGATCGAGGCGACCCGCCTCACCAACCTCGTACAGGAGCTCATCGACCTCTCCCGCGTGCAGAACGACGACCCGCTGGAGGACTCCGAGCCGGTGTCCGTGGACGAGCTCGTCGCCGAGGCGATCGACCGCTCCCGGCAGCCCGCCTCCAAGAAGCAGATCACCATGGTCTCCGGGGGCGCCGCCGACCTGTACGTGTGGGGCAGCCGGGGCCAGCTCGCCGCGGCCCTCGGCAACCTCGTCGAGAACGCCGTGAACTACTCCCCGGCCCGTACGCGGGTGGGCATCGCCGCACGCCACGTCGCGGCGCCCGCCGGCGACGTGATCGAGATAGCCGTGACCGACCAGGGCATCGGCATCCCGGACAAGGACAAGGAGCGCATCTTCGAGCGCTTCTACCGCGTCGACCCGGCCCGCTCCCGTGCCACCGGCGGTACGGGACTCGGCCTGGCCATCGTCAAGCACGTGGCCGCCTCGCACGGCGGGGAGGTCACCGTCTGGAGCACCGAGGGTCAGGGCTCCACCTTCACCCTGCGGCTGCCCGAGGCGGGCGCCGTACGGGATCGCCGGCCCGCCTCGTCCTCCACCCCAGATCTCATGACCGAACCGCTTCCCGCCCCGGAGGTCCTTCCGTGACCCGAGTGCTCGTCGTCGAGGATGAGGAATCCTTCAGCGACGCCCTGTCGTACATGCTCCGCAAGGAGGGCTTCGAGGTCGCCGTCGCGGCGACCGGGCCCGACGGCCTCGACGAGTTCGAGCGCAACGGAGCCGACCTCGTCCTCCTCGACCTGATGCTTCCGGGTCTGCCCGGTACCGAGGTGTGCCGCCAGCTGCGCGGCCGCTCGAACGTCCCGGTGATCATGGTGACCGCC
Source organism: Streptomyces sp. NRRL B-24572 (assembly GCF_002156145.1). Classification (NCBI taxonomy): domain Bacteria; kingdom Bacillati; phylum Actinomycetota; class Actinomycetes; order Kitasatosporales; family Streptomycetaceae; genus Streptomyces; species Streptomyces sp. NRRL B-24572. The sequence continues at coordinate 3,282 of NZ_MWIG01000890.1, forward strand.
AAGGACAGCGAGATCGACAAGGTCGTCGGCCTGGAGATAGGAGCCGACGACTACGTGACCAAGCCCTTCTCCTCGCGGGAGCTGGTCGCCCGCATCCGCGCGGTGCTCCGCCGACGCGGGGAGCCGGAGGAGGTCACCCCGGCGGCCCTGGAGGCCGGCCCGGTCCGCATGGACGTCGACCGGCACGTGGTGACGGTCTCCGGCGGCAAGGTCGACCTGCCGCTGAAGGAGTTCGACCTCCTGGAGATGCTGCTGCGCAACGCGGGCCGCGTGCTGACCCGTATGCAGCTCATCGACCGGGTCTGGGGCGCGGACTACGTCGGCGACACCAAGACCCTCGACGTCCACGTGAAGCGCCTCCGCGCCAAGATCGAGCCGGACCCGGGCGCGCCGCGGTACCTGGTGACGGTCCGCGGCCTCGGGTACAAGTTCGAGCCGTAAAGAGCCGTAGGGCCGAGGCCGAGGCCTAAAGAGCCGTCATCGGTTCGTACGTACGCGCGAAGGGGCGCCCCCGTCCGGGGGCGCCCCTTCGCGCGTGTCCGTTCGCCGTCAGTGGCCGGCGGTCGTCGGCTCGCCCG
>NZ_MWIG01000891.1:0-6835 GCF_002156145.1 Streptomyces sp. NRRL B-24572
CGGCCGTAGGCGTCGTACGTCATGGGCGTGACTCCTCGGGAGGCGTGGCGGCGTGCGGTCTCGGATGCGGGTACGGGTGCGGGTACGGGTGCGGTGCGCCGGACACGGCATCCCCTAGAGGGCCGAGCCCAGGAAGACCTGCTCCAGGTGCTTGGAGACGGGCTCGTCGGGGCGGCTGAACCAGTAGCCGTGGCCGCTGCGCTGGAAGAGCTTCAGCTCGCCGAGCTGGACGAGGGTCTCCGCGAGCTTCACGGCGAGTCCGGCGGGGTCGATCACGGGCAGGCCGTGGAGTTCGTGGATGCCGAGGTGCCAGAGGATCTCGTTGGGGATGCCCTCGGCGGGGATGATGACCTCGGCCCCGGCCTTGGCGGCGCGCAGGGCGGCCGCCGAGTACACCTCGACGAACTCGTCGAAGTCGCCCTCCAGGGAGCGGTGCACGGAGTCCCAGCCGCCGGGCACGACCTCGTACGAGCTGAGCGAGGACTCCAGGCGGTACTGGCGGATGTTGGCCCTGATGGGCTCCTCCAGGGGCGGCATGAAGCCGAGGACGCCGAAGCGCTGGCCGGTGAGCGCCGAGAGGAAGAAGGCCGTCTCGCCGTATCCGAGGGTCGGGATGGAGGCGAGGTGGCGGGCGTCGCGCAGGCCGGGGTCCTGTCCGGCGGCGATCACCCAGGCGTCGTAGCCCTCCCGCTCCGCGACGAGCGCGGACTCGGAGAAGTGGCGGCTGAAGAGCACCTGGGCGGAGTGGTGGCCGACGAGGCCGAAGGGGGTGCGGTCGGGGTACGTGTCGGCCGGCAGGGTCTTGATGTCGACGGTGGTGCCGGGTGCCGCGATCGCGTCGAGGTGCTCGCGGTACCACTGGTCGAGCAGCGGAAGCCGTCCCTCAACGGTGTGCTTGTGAAACCAGATCCGCATGTGCGTCACCTTTCAGGGGTCGTGGTGCGACGTCGAGAAGTGAGGCCTTGAGCAGGTAGTCGGTGGCCGCGCGGGGGTCCGCGGCGGTGCGCCGCAGGTCGGCGATCCGGGCGAGGAGTTCGGCGGGGCTGTCCAGGCCGGCGGTGCGGGCCTCGCTGCGCGGGAGGACGGCCGTCTCGACGACGGAGCGGCGTCGGCCGAGGGCCGCGTCGAGCGGTGCCTCGTCGCCCGTGCCGGTCCGCAGGACGGTGGCGAGGGCCCGGCCGGTCTCCACGGCGTCGTGGAGACCGCAGTTCATGTTGAGGCCGCCGGCGGTGGAGGTGAGGTGGGCCGCGTCCCCGGCGAACAGCACCCGGCCGGCCCGGTAGCGCGGCAGCAGGAACCGCGCGAGCCGGTAGGTGTGCGCGTCGGTGATGCGCACGGCCCGTCCGGCGGCGCCCGGCAGGGCCTGCTCGACCCGGGCCCGTACGGTCCCCGGCGCGAGCACCTCGTCGCGGGGCGTGCCGCGCCGGATGCGGAAGATGAGCCGCCAGTGGTCGGGCATCCCGAGCGCGCTGCAGGAGGCCCGGGGGTCGCGGACGTACGTCAGCGGGGCGAGCCCGGGGACCAGTTCGTCGAGCGGGGAGTCGGTGACCACGCGGAGCGCGTAGTCCGGGTACTCCTCGGCCGTGCCCGGGAGTCCGGCGAGCTCGCGCAGCCGGCTGCGGCTGCCGTCGGCCGCCAGGACGTACGGGTGGTGGGTGTGAGCGGGTCGCCCCGCCGCGTCCTCCGTCCGCAGCCGCACCCCCTCGCCGGTCTCCTCGGCGCCGGTGACGGTGGCCCCGAACCGTACGTCGGCGAGGCCGGTCGCGGTCAGCGCTTCGAGCAGCAGCGGGGTGAGCCGGGCCTGCTCGACGTGGAGCCGGTACGGGTGGCCCGTGTGCCCGGCGAGCAGTCCGTAGTCCAGCTCGGCGTGCACGGTGCCGTCCAGGTCGCGCCACTGGACGCGGTCGACGGTGCGGCCCTGGACGCGCAGGGCGGCCGCCACACCGAGTTCGTCGAGGAGGTCGAGGGTCGCGGGGTGGAAGGTGGAGGCGCGGGACTCGGTGGCCAGTTCGCTCCTGGCCTCCAGGACGGTCACCGGGATCCCGGCGCGGGCGAGGACGAGCGCGGCGGTCAGGCCCACCGGCCCGGCGCCGACGACGGCGACCGGCCCGTGGGGTGTCGTACGACCGCTCACGACACGGTCACGGCGGCGGCCCGCTCCGTGAGCCTCCGGAGCAGCGGGTGGGCGTCCGGTCCGTCGGCCGGGAGGCCGAGGGTGTCGCGGGCCCACCAGGCGCTCGCCAGGTTGGAGGTGAGCAGGGTGCGCCCGCTGTCGCGGCCGAGCTCGGCGAGCGCGTCGAAGGTGAACATGCCGGTGCCGGTGAACAACAGAGTGGCGTCCTCGGGGAGTTCGGCCTCCCTGACCTGGGCGACGAGTTCCTCGGTGGTCACGTCGTACGGGGAGAAGCGCGCGCCGGCCCGGACCTTGACGACCCGGTCGACCTTGAGTCCGGCCGACTCCCAGTAGGCGTGGGAGAGTTCGGTGAGCCAGGGCTCGTAGGGCGAGATCAGGACGAGCCGTTCGGCGCCGACGGCCCGCGCGGTGTCGAGGATGGCCAGGGCGGCGGACCGTACGGGCGCTCCGACGCGCTCGGAGAGCTCCGCGCAGAGCGCGCGGTCGCCTTCGGGGGTGAGGAGGTAGTGCGAGCCGGTGCAGGAGACGACGGCCGCGTCGAGACGCAGTCCGCCGAAATTCCCGAGCACTTCGGGGAGCACGTCGTTGTACTTCTCCAGACGACCGCGCAGGTCTTTTCCGGGAAGTACCGGGAACCGGGAAGTGTGCACATTGAATGCGGGGCTTACGAGGCTGCCGATCTCGGGTTCGGCGGCGGCGTTTCCGGACGGAACCACCACACCGAGTCGCGGCGCCGATTGCAGAGCCATGAACGAGTCTCTCCCTTCCGTTCGGTGCCATTGACATCACCGTACGGGCGGGGCGACCCGTACATCGATACGGGAATCCGCACTCCTTTCCGGGTGACCCGGTTCCGGAAATGCGAACGGCGCCGCACCGTGAATACGGTGCGGCGCCGAGGCCGGGAGGAATGTGGAATTCAGCTGCCGGCGGCCGCCTCGGCGACGAGCTCGTCGATCTTCGCGCGGCGGGTGAGGCCGCCGTTCACGGCCCAGTTCCCCTCCGGGATCTCGTTCACGACGAGCCAGACGACGGTGTCGGGCCCGGTCGCCGCGTGCACGTGCCGGGTGATCTCGACGGACAGCGCCTCGTTCCGCTCGGGGGTGAGGAAGCCCTCCAGGGGCGTGAGGACGACCAGGACGCCCGGGGGCCGGCCGGCGCCGGTGGTCGCGAGCCCCTTGGCGGCCTCGCGGACGTACACCCAGGTGGCGGCGGCGAAGAACTCGGTGTGCGGCAGCTCCATGGCCGTGAGCACGGAGTCGGCGACCTGCTGCTGCAGGACCTCGGCGGCGGCCTCGGAGAGGGTGCCCTCGGGAACGGTTATCTCGACCAGCGGCATGGCGACTCCCATCATCGGTGCGTACGTCAGGAGGTGTGTACGTCAGGAGGTGTGTACGTCGGGACGTGCGGATCAGCAGGCCGGCGCGGCTTCGAACCGGTCGATGGCGGCGGCCAGTTGGGCGCGCCTGCGGATGTCGAGCTTCCGGTAGATCCGGGTGATGTGCAGTTCCACGGCCCGGGTGGAGACCGTGAAGGACTCAGCGATCTGCTTGTTGGTCAGGCCGTCGAGCATCATCGTGGCGATGCGCCGCTCGTGGGCGGTCAGCTCCTCACGGGCGCTCGGCGGGGCGGTCAGCTCCTCACGCACGCCCGGAGGGGTGGGCGGCGTGACGGACGCCGGCACGCCCCCGCGTATTCGCTCGTGGGTCCCGGCGCCGCCGGTGGACCGTTCGAGGCCGGCGAGGACCACGTGCCCCATGACGGCGTTCCATTCCCGGACCCGCAGTTCGCCGATGACCTGCGCCTGTGCGTACGGGTCGGCGTACAGCACCCGTAAGAGGGTGCGGCGGTCGGGGGCCTCGCAGACCAGGAACTCCCCTGTGCCGTCCCGCCAAGGGCCGCCGCCGAGCAGGATGCCGCGCGCGGCCATTCTTTTCCAGTAGGCCCGATGAGCCTCTCCGAAACTCAACCGGTCCGTTCCATTGCCACGGAAAACGAGTTCGACCACAAAAGCCACGTGCGACTCCCCCATTAAGGCCGGGTGTTTCCGCCTGTGACGCTACCATCCATCACCCGGTCCATTAATGAACACAATGTTGCGACCGGCGGCCCGACATTTGATGGGTTCTGACGGTGCTCGGCTAATCGGCCGCCGCAGGTGTCGGTACGGGGGCCGCCTCGGGGGCCGGTTCGGCCGCAGGACGGGGCTTGCGGCGCAGCAGGCCGGTGGCGGCGAGCACCGCCACGGCGCCCAGCCACACGGTCCAGCCGAGCGGCTCGCGCAGCACGACGGCGCCGAGCACCACGGCCACCGCGGTCATCAGGTAGGTGACGGTGGAGGCCACCGTGGGACCGTCCTTGATGATCAGCTCGAAGTTGAGCAGTGCGGCGAAGCCGGTGCAGACCACGCCGAGGACGAGGACCGAGATCACCGAGTCGGCGCGCCAGGTCACGGCCTGGAGGCCGAGGAACGGGAAGGCGGCGAGGAGCAGCACGGTCGCCACGCTGAGCTGTCCGCCGGCCAGCATCAGCGGCGGAATGCCCCTGCCCACGAGGAACTTGCCCATGTACGCGAAGCTGGCGCCGAAGCTGACCGAGCCGAGGACGAAGCAGAGGATGCTCCAACCGGTGCCCGCGGAGGCCGAGTTCCAGGGGGAGGCGATGAGCGCGGTGCCGCCGAGGCCGAGCAGCACACCGCCGGCCTTGTAGCCGGAGACCCGCTTCTCCTGGCCGAGGAGGAGCGCGGCCGCCAGGGTCCAGATCGGCGCGCTGCCGTTGACGACGGCGGCGACGCTGCTGGAGCCCTCGATCTCGCCCTCGGCGTACAGGGTCCAGGGGACGGCGTTGCCGAGGAGCGCGGCCACCGCCAGATGCCCCCAGGTGGCGGGCTCCTTGGGCAGCCGGAGCCCCTTCGCGTAGCCGATGGCGAGGATGACGACGGCGCCGAGGGCGAGCCGGATGAGCACCATCTGCACGGGTGAGAAGCCGTATCCGGCGATCTTGATCCACAGGAAGACGGAGCCCCAGACGAGGCTCAGCGCGGCCAGCCGCGCGTACGTGGCTTTGGACATGGGTGTTCCCGCTCCAGGAGAGGACAAGGGGGAGGTTCAGGGACGCGCGAAGTGGTCCGCGGTACGGGAACGAGCCTGGCAGCGGCGGCCGGACGGGGTCCAGCAACGGCTCGTGGACGGTACCTTCCACGAGCCGTGGCGAATCGCGTTCCGCCGGGTCGGACGGTGTTCAGACGGCGACGGCCGCCCTGGCCACCGTACGGAGCGCGTCCAGGACGGCGGCGATCTCCGGGGAGGTCTGACTGCCCTCCCGTACGGCCGCGAAGACCGTGCGGGACGGGGCCTGCTCGCTGAACGCGCGGATCGTCACCTCGGGCCGCGGCGCCGGCTTGGCCATCCGCGGGACGAGCGCGACCCCGAGGCCGAGCCGCACCGCCGCGAGGGTGGCGTCCCAGTCGCCGATGGCGTGGGAGGCCTGCGGGGTGAACCCGGCGGCCGTACAGGCGGCGACGCCGATGTCGTGGCACATGCCGGTCGTCGCGAAGATCCAGGTCTCCTCGGCGAGGTCGGCGAGGAGCAGCCGGGGGCTGTCGAGGAGCCGGTGGCCCTCCGGCAGGGCGATGTCGAAGGGGTCGTCGCAGAGCGCGATGCGGTGGAACCGCGGGTCCTCGCCCACCGCTCCCGGATGGTGCGCGGTGTCCGCGGAGATGACGACGTCCGTCTCCCCGCGGTGCAGCATCGAGAAGCTCTCCGGCGGGTCGATCTCGGCGAGCGAGGTCCGAAGGAGCGGCCGGGTCTCCCGCAGCCGGGCCACCGCGGGCAGGATCAGCGCCGAGAGGGTGGTGGAGAAGCCGGCCACCGCGACCTCGCCGCTGTCCCCGCTCCCGTGCGCGGCGAGCTCGGCGCGCATCTGCTCGACCTGGGTGAACACGGCGTCGGCGTGCCGGAGCACGATCCGCGCCGCGCCGGTGAGGCGCAACCGGCGCCCGGACGGTTCGGTGAGCGGGACGCCCAACTCCCGTCCCAGGGCGCTGATCTGCTGGGAGACGGCCTGCGGGGTGAGGTGGAGGGCCCGGGCGGCCGCGCTGACGGTGCCGCGCTCGCTGAGCTCCCTGAGCACGCGCAGCTTGCGCAGGTCCAGATCGGCCACGTCCCGCACGCCCTCCCCCTCACCGTGAAGCCATCCGCAAAGCCGTTCGCAAAGCCGTCCGTGAAGCCGTCCGTGAAGCCGTCCGTGAAGCCGTCCGTGAAGCCGTCAGCGTCTCGTCATCGTACGCAGCCGGCGTCCACGTCGATGACCTCCTTGACCAGTGTCTCCAGGACGTCGAGGTCCCGCGCGGTGCGGCCCGCCTCGCGCCGGTCGCCCGGGTAGGTGGGGTCGAGGACGACGGCGCCCGCGCCCAGGTCCTGGAGGAGCCCGAGGTCGTCGGCGATCTGCGCCAGGGTGCCCTCGCCGAGCAGCCGTCCCGGGCCCAGCGGCCGCGGGGCGACCCGCAGTTTGATCCGGGGACAGAGGTCGGGCACCGGGAGTTCCTGCTCCTCGGCGACCTGGCGGAGCGTGGGCAGTCCCACGCCGAGGAGCCAGTCGCCGGAGACGGAGGTGGGGTGCCAGGCGTCGCCGAGGCGGACGGCCCGGCGCAGCGCCCCGTAGCTGTGGCCGCCGACCCAGACGGGCGGGCCCGGCCGCTGC
>NZ_MWIG01000892.1:0-4806 GCF_002156145.1 Streptomyces sp. NRRL B-24572
AGGCCGGTGGTCGGCTCGTCGAGGAAGATGATCCGCGGGTTGCCGACCAGGGTCATCGCGATGTCCAGGCGGCGTTTCATGCCGCCGGAGTACGTGGAGGCCGGCTTCTTCGCCGCCTCCGTCAGGTCGAAGCGCTCCAGGAGCTCCGTCGCGACCCGGCGGCCCTCCTGCTTGGACAGGTGGTTGAGGTCGGCCATCAGGAGCATGTTCTCCTCGCCCGTGATCAGGCCGTCGACCGCGGAGAACTGGCCCGTGACGCCGATCGCGGCCCGGACCGCCTGCGGTGATCCCGCCAGGTCGTGGCCCGCCACCCGGGCCTGGCCGCCGTCGGCGGTGATGAGGGTGGACAGGATCTTCACGGCGGTCGTCTTGCCCGCGCCGTTCGGGCCGAGGAGGGCGAAGACCGAGCCCTCCGGGATGTGCAGGTCGATGCCGTCGAGGACGGTCTTGTCGCCGTACGACTTGCGCAGGCCGACGGCGGAGACGGCGGCCGGGGACGGGCGGCCGCCCGTCTGGCTGGGCATGGGCATGACAGAAGAAGGCATGGGCCCTCCTGGTGAAGGGTGAAGGGTGAAGGGTGAAGGGGGGAGGGAGAGGGGAGCTTTTCGGGTGGCGGTGCTCAGGCCTTGGCGCGGCGGATGTCGATGTTGCCGTGCTTGGTGCGGGCGCGGACCTCGACCGTGTCCTCGGCCTTCCCCGGCGTCTCGGACGCGGTGAGCGCGTTGCGGACCTGGCCGGAGGCCGAGTGGGCGTCGAGCCAGGCGGCGACGCCCTCGCGGATGCCGACCTCGATCGCGCCGTAGGAGGTCTCCAGCTGGACGGTGCCGCTCGCCACCTCGCCGACGCGCAGGGTGCCGTGGGCGGTGGTGGCGACGACCGAGGCCTCGGCGCGGCCGACCTCGATGTCGCCGTTGGCGCCGCTCACCCGAAGGTCGCCGGTCACGGAGCGGAGGGTCGTGGTGCCGTGCGAGTTCTTCAGGACGGCGGGGCCGTCGACGGTGCCGACGCGCATGCTGCCGGAGCTGGTGGTGATCTCGGCCTTGCCCTCGACCCGGTCCACGGTGATCGAGCCGTGCGAAGCGGTCAGGTGCAGCGGGCCGGTGGTGTCGAAGCGGGCGTCGCCGGACGAGGTCTTCGCGCGGACCTCGCCGAGCCGGCCCTCGCCGATCACCTGGGTCCAGGCGCCGGTCACGTCGACCCGCGAGCCGGCGGGCAGTTCGACCGTGACGTCGACGACGCCGGTGCGGCCGAACATGTTGGACTTCGGCGTCCTGACGGTCAGTACGCCGCTCGCGTAGGTGACCTCGGTCTGGTCGGCCGTCTTCACGTCCAGGTCCTTCTTCGGGTTGCGCGCCCGCACCTCGACGACGGTGTCGGCGCGGTCGCCCGCGATGAACTGGATGGAACCGGCCTCCACGCGCGCCGTGGCCGAGATCGGTTCGGGAGTGTCGAAAGAAGGCATGGCTGTCCCGTCCTCTTGAGTCTTCAGGTCGTCCCCGCAGGTGGGACGTGGGGTGGGTGAAGTGGTGCGGGTGGTGCGGTGCGGGCCGGTGACGTGGCTAGCGCACCCAGCCCGTGATGCTCTGGCCGATGGTCTGGGGCCTCTCCGGCGTGCGCGGCCGGGTGCCGCCGCCGACCGCGGCCGACACGGCCCGCACCAGCCAGGCGTTGACCGACAGGCCCTCGCGGGCCGCGGCCTCCTCGGCGCGGGTCTTGAGGTGGGCCGGCAGGCGCAGGTTGACGCGGGCGGTGCCGCCCTCGTCGCCCTCGGCGAGAGCCGGGGCCGGAAGCGGTTCGGCGGCGGCCTCCGGCTCCGCGGGGGCGCCGCCCGTGGGCGGGGGCGTCACCACGAAGTCGGGGTCGAGGCCCCGGAGCCGTACGTCGACCGAACCGGGGGCGAGTTCACGGGTGATCTCGTCCGTCGCGGCGGAGAGCACGTTGAGCATGGTCAGCCGGGCGGCCGACTCCAGGGGAGCGGTGAGCCGCTCGGCCAGCTCGCGTGCCTCTTCGCCGCCGGCTTCGGCGGCCACCGCGAGTTCGCGGCGGAGGGTGTCGACATACGGGGTGAGGTCCATGACGTCATCATGGCACCACTCTGGCGCCATGTGCAAGCGTTGGAGTGGAGTCGATGTGGCGCCATCTGCCCGTAAGTGCTCTGACCTGCGTAAACGTGATGGCGCCCTGCTGGATGGCTGTGCGCTCAGGTGTGCGTGGCTGCTGTCGGTGACGTGAAATGGCGCCACATGGCACCTACTGGTGCCATGTGGCGCCACGATGGCGCGTCAGCTCATGCCGCGTCGCGCACCCTGCCCATGAACTCCGGGCCCGGGACCGGCTCCCAGTGCTCGTCGTAGGTGGACAGCGCGGCCCGCAGGGACTCCGCCGGCTCCGCCACCCCGTCCCTGACGGTGGGGACGGTCACCTGCACGGTCGTCTCGCCGGCGGGGACGGAGAGCCACAGGCGTGTGCCGCCTTCCGACACCCCGGACAGCGGCCTCGCGGGATTCGGCACCTCGCCGAACTGCGCTTCCAGCCAGGCCGGGTCGACGTCCGCCGTGGAGAGCTCCGGGCCGCCGGTCACCGGCTTCAGGAGGATCTCGCCCGAGATCTCGACATCGGCCGGCGCGGAGAGCGTCACCTTCCAGCTCAGCGCCGAACCCTCGGTCACGTCGTCGGCGACGGGCGTCAGACGCATGGTGGGCATGGGGTCGTCGTTCCGTGCGGTCACTCCGCCCCGGTGCGCTCCGACGACGGTGCCGCGCACCGCCTTGACGAGCACGTCGTGCCGCACGTCGTAGTCGTAGCGCGTGTTGCCCCGTACCTCCACCGGCACGTCGATGTCATGGCGTCCCGGCCGCACCGTCACCGTGCGGGACGTGACCCGGTCGGTGCCCGGCCCGGGGACGAACAGGCGGACCTGTCCGCTGCCCTGTCCGGAGACCGTCACCGGCACCCGGTAGGTCCGGACCCCGGAGTCGCCCTCCGCGACCGTCAGGCGGCCGAGGTCGACGCGCGTCAGCGGCGAGGGGTTCACCGCCGGGGTGCCGGGGCGCCAGCCCCACGCGTCCATGAGCCAGGCGCGGCCCGCGCCGCCGCGCGGGGTCAGCCGGAGGGTGTCGATCCGCTTCAGGTCCAGGCCCGCCCGTGCCGCGGCGGACAGCGGTACGCGGACCTCACGGCTCCAGTACGCCGCGGTGCGCGGGCTGCCCGGCAGTCCGTCGACGCGGATACGGCCCAGCTGCGCGCGGCGGCCGGAGGCGTCGGTCAGGGCGACGTCCAGTTCGGTGCCGGTGCTGTTGGGCGGGACGATCACGCGCAGCGCCAGGGACTCGGCGCCCGCGAGGGAGACCGGCCGGGACGGGCGGACCGTGACCGGGGTTCCCGCACCCGTCCACTGCATCGCGACCGCGTCACGGCCCGGCTCGGGAGACGTCTCCCAGTACGCGAAGTGCGGCGACCAGCCCTCCTCGGGCGACAGGCACGCGCGCGTGGCGTCGGGGTCGACCTGGGCGCACAGCCGGCCGCCGCCGGAGACGGTGACCGAGGAGCCCGGCAGGAACGCGGGCGTGCGGTGGGCGCCGACGGCGTGGGTGAGGACCCGCGCCGGGCCCGCCGAGGGCGCGCGGCGGCCGGTGCCGTCGAGCAGCGGCCGGACCGCGTCGTCGCCGCCGACGAACAGCCGGGCGGACGCAGCGATGTAGGTGGCGCCGACGGCCTGCTGCTGCGTCGCCGTCAGCCGGGTCGCCGTGCCGGGGGAGCAGACCGGGTCGACCCCGTCGTCGGACGAGAAGTCGTCGATGGCCGGTGCCTTCGCCTGCCCCGGAGTCCACTCGCTGTTGAAGAAGTTGTGGTTGGCGCCGACCACGTAGGCCGCGCTGTGCAGGGCGGCGCCCCTGCTGACGCCGCGGGTGCCGTCGACGTAGATCTGGCCCTGGAGGTCGGACACGTCGCCGTCGCAGCCCGGCAGGATGGTCGTGGAGGGCACGTCGGGCGCCGGGTTCTGGCCGAACACCGTGGGCCCGATCAGGACGTTGCCGCGGATCTTCCACCGTACGGGGCCCCGGTAGCCGTCCTGGGCGGCGGGCGGCGGGTTCAGGCTGTCGAGCGCGGCCCGGTTGACGCCCTCGCCTCCCCGGGAGTGCCCGACGAGGAGCACCCGCGAGAGGTCGGCGGGCGCGGTCTTCCGTACGGCCGCCGGGGCCGAGGCCCGGTCGGCGGCCCAGTCGGCCCAGCGGGCGAGGTGCAGCCGGACGAGGGAGGAGCGGGCCTGGGCGCCGGCGTCCTCCAGGTCCCCGTCCTGTCCGTTGACGCCGTTCGCGGCGATGGACAGCGTCACGTACCCCTGGGAGGCCAGGAGCCGTTGGGCGCGCAGATAGCCCTGCTCGCTGGGGATCGGCCGGGTGCCCGCCGGGCACGGCCAGGTGATCCGGACGTCCTCCGTGCCCGGGGTGTAGCAGGTGTCGTGGCGGCCGTGCAGGAAGAGGGCGACCGGCCGCTTCCCCGCAGCTCCGGCCGGGCCGACCACCGTGGCGCGCATCTCGACGGGCTGCGGGAGACCGGGCAGACGTACGGATCGCAGGGCGTACTCGCCGCTGACGGTCCGGTAGGGGCCCGGGGCGCCCGGGTCGACCGGGTTCGCGGGCAGCGGGGCCGGGTTCGCGGCGGCGGGGGCGAGGGGGCGCTCGGTGGCGGCGCCGGCGCGGCCCGCCGCGTCGAGTCGCCGTCCGCCGGCCGTCCCCCGCAGCTCCGTGCCCTCGTCGAGCCGGATGCCGCCGAGGGGCAGGGCGTAGGAGCGCCCGTCCGGGC
>NZ_MWIG01000893.1:0-2155 GCF_002156145.1 Streptomyces sp. NRRL B-24572
ACGATTGCCCACACGGCGGGCGGCGAAGGGCACCGCCCAGCCAGGCGCAGGCCCGCACGGTGGCGGGGCCCGTCCGGCGCGGCGCGGGCCCGCAACGGACGGCGGGCCCGTGACGCGTCGAGCCCCGCAGGGCGCGTCAAGGGGCGCGGCCCTGCGGGGCTCGGGGTGTGTTCGGGGGCGCGGGGCTACCGCTCAGGGGCCGTCAGTGGCCGCCGCCCTGCTGCTCGTCGCGGCGACGCTGCCACCGCGCTTCGATCCGGTCCATCATGGAGCGTCGCTGCCGAGCCTGACGGCCTCCGGCCGCCCGCTGCTCGCCCGGCTTCGGCGCCTTGCGCCAACCGGTGACCGCCAGGACCGCACAGCCCAGCATGACGAGGAATCCCACCACGCTGATCCAGATCAGGCCGTCTTCCTGGAAGACCATTCCGGTCATGAGGAGCGCGATACCCACCAGGAAGCCGACGACTGCCTGGTAAACCCGTCGCCGGGTGTACGTACGCAGTCCGCTTCCCTCGAGCGCTGTCGCGAACTTGGGATCTTCGGCGTACAGCGCTCGCTCCATCTGCTCGAGCATTCGCTGCTCGTGCTCCGAGAGCGGCACGGAGTCCTCCTAGTCGTCGGTCGCGGGGGCGACCGGTTTGCGGCCCTTTCAGGATAGGCAGGGAATCGCCCCCGTGAAACCCGCCTCCATACCGATAGCCAATCCGGGCCGCCATGCGGATCGGTTGCTGAGGCGTTGATTCCCCAGCCCCCTGTCCGTCATGCCGGATGGTGTCCCCCGATCATACGGGGCGGAGCCCCATATCGGGCGGGCTGTGGCGTACTCCATGGAGCACCCGGCCTGCACCGCCGAACGGGTGGCCGTGCTGTTCAGGCCCGCTTCTGGCCGAGAACGTGCAGCTGGGTGGCGATGGCGTGGAAGGAGGGCAGCTCCGCGGCGGCCGCCTCCAGCTTGAGCAGGGCCTCGGCGGCGCCGGGCTCGGTGTCGACGAGGACGCCGGGGACCAGGTCGGCGAAGACCCGGACGCCGTGCACGGCTCCGACCTCGAGCCCGGCTCCGTCGGCGAGCTCGGTGAGCTGGTCGGCGGTGAAGCGCCGGGGTACGGGGTCGCCGGCGCCCCAGCGGCCCGCCGGGTCGTCGAGGGCGTGCCGGGCCTCGGTGAAGTGGCCGGCGAGGGCGCGGGCCAGGACGGCGCCGCCGACCCCGGCGGCGAGCAGGCTGAGGCTGCCGGCGGGGCGGAGCGCCGCCGCCGCGTTCCGTACGCCCTCGGCGGGGTCGTCGACGTACTCCAGGACGCCGTGGCAGAGCACCGTGTCGTACGCCTCGCGCTCGACGACGTCGAAGAGGCCGCGGATGTCGCCCTGGACGCCGGTGACGAGGTCGGCGACGCCGGCCTCGGCGGCCCGGCGCTCAAGCGCGAAGAGCGCGTTGGGGCTGGGGTCGACGACGGTGACGCGGTGGCCGAGGCGGGCCACCGGCACCGCGAAGTTGCCGGAGCCGCCGCCCGTGTCGAGGACGTCGAGGCTGTCCTTCCCGGTGGCCTCGACCCGGCGGTCCAGGGCGTCTTTGAGGACGTCCCAGACGACGGCGGTACGCAGGGAGGCGCGCGACGGGCGCGACGACGCCTCTCGACCGAAGACAGGGGAAGGGTCCGGCACGGCTGTTGACTCCTCGGTGACGGGTACTAACGCTCCCCACCCTATGGCCTCGCCCCCGGCTTTCGGATCATCCGTCTGCCTCGTCGGCACCGGACCGGCGGGGCAGGGCCGGCGGGAGGGCGAGCAGCCGCTCGACCAGGCGCAGGAAGTGCGCGGCGTCCCTGAGCAGGTCGTCGGCCTCGCGGCGGGTGACGGCGCTGCTGATGCCGGCCTCGGCGCGGGCTCTGCGCGGGGCGCCGGCGGCGAAGAGGGCGCTCCATTCGGTCAGCTCGGGGGCGAGGTCGGGGAGGAGCTCCCAGGTGCTCCTTATCCGCTGCCGGTGGCGGGGCCGGGTGTCGGCCCTGCCCCGGGCGGCGAGCACGGCGGCCGCGGCGCGCAGGGCGGCGAGGTGGGCGATGGCGTACCGCTCGTGGGGGCGGTCGAGGACGGCGGCCTCGGCGAGTCCGGCGCGGGACTTGGCGAGGAGGTCGAGGGCGGCGGAGGAGTGGGTCTGGAG
>NZ_MWIG01000894.1:0-4850 GCF_002156145.1 Streptomyces sp. NRRL B-24572
CGCCCCCGACGGCGCCGTCGTCACTCCCCTGGAGGGAGCCGTCCGGCTCCTGGCCCACGTGGGGGTTGCCGAGGGCGACGACTCCGGCCTCGGCGACCTTGTGCATCCGGTGGGTGCGGATGAGGACCTCGGCGACGGCGCCGTCGGGGGCGGCGATCGCGGTGTGCAGGGACTGGTACAGGTTGAACTTGGGGGCCGCGATGAAGTCCTTGAACTCGGAGATCACCGGGGTGAAACAGGTGTGGAGCTCGCCGAGGACCGCGTAGCAGTCGGCGTCCTCGGCGACGAGGACGAGGAGCCGTCCGAAGTCGCAGCCGCGCAGCTCGCCGCGCTTGAGGCGGACGCGGTGGACGGAGACGAAGTGCCGGGGGCGGACGAGGACCTCGGCGCCGATGCCGGCCTCGCGCAGGACGGCGGTGACCTGCTCGGCGAAGGCGCCGAGCTCGTCGGCGGCGCCGGGGTTGTCCGCGATGAGCGCGCGGGTGGTCTCGTACTCCTCGGGGTGGAGGATCGCGAAGACCAGGTCCTCCAGCTCGGTCTTGAGGGCCTGGACGCCGAGCCGCTCGGCGAGCGGGATGAGGACGTCCCGGGTGACCTTGGCGATCCTGGCCTGTTTCTCGGGGCGCATCACGCCGAGGGTGCGCATGTTGTGGAGGCGGTCGGCGAGCTTGATCGACATGACGCGGACGTCGCTGCCGGTGGCGACGAGCATCTTGCGGAAGGTCTCGGGCTCGGCGGCGGCGCCGTAGTCGATCTTCTCGACCTTGGTGACGCCGTCGACGAGGTAGGCGACCTCGTCGCCGAACTCGCGGCGCACCTGATCGAGCGTCACCTCGGTGTCCTCGACGGTGTCGTGGAGGAGGGAGGCGGTCAGGGTGGTGGTCTCCGCGCCGAGTTCGGCGAGGATGAGGGTGACGGCGAGCGGGTGGGTGATGTACGGCTCGCCGCTCTTGCGGAACTGGCCGCGGTGCGAGGACTCGGCGAGGGCGTACGCCCGGCCGAGCACCGTCAGGTCGGCCTCGGGATGGTGGGCGCGGTGCGCCTCCGCCACATGGCCGATGGCATCGGGCAGCCGGTCACGGGGCGCCGGTCCCGCGGTGGCGTTCAGCAGGGCGGCGCGGCCGAGGCGGCGCAGGTCGATCCGGGCGCGTCCGCGTCTGCGGACGGCCACATCGGTGGGGGCGGCCTCGGGGTTGGTGGCCTCTGCGCTCATGGGGCACCTCCGGCAACGTCGACCGGCGGTGGGCGGGCCAGGCGTGCCCGGGGGGCCGGTGCTTGATGCTACCGACCCCACCACGTGGCGCAGTCACGCTCTCGCTCAGCGTGAATCGGATCACCCATTCGAGGGACAGATCAGTCGTTGACAGTTTCGATTCCGTCGCGCGCGATCATGCGTCGGCCGTCAGCCAGGCCGGGTCGACGGTGCCCTCGGCGACGATGACGGCGGGTCCCGTCATGTCGATCCGGCCGTCGGGGTGCTCGGTGATGACCAGGGTCCCGCCGAGGACGTCCACGGTGTACGTGACGGGGGTGCCGGTCTCGGCGGGGTCGACGCCGTCCCGGCGGGCGGTGGCGACGGCGACGGCGCACGCGCCGGTGCCGCAGGAGCGGGTCTCGGCGGCGCCGCGCTCGTGGACGCGCATCGCGACGTGGCGGGGGCCGCGGTCGGCGACGAACTCGATGTTCACCCCGTCCGGGTAGACCGCCGCGGGCTCGTACGGCGGCTCGTCGTACAGGTTCCCCGCGTGGGCGAGGTCCTCGACGAAGGCGACCGCGTGCGGGTTGCCCATGTTCACGTTGCGGGCGGGCCAGCTGCGGCCGTCGACGGTGACGGTGACGCCGTCCTCCGGGAGCGCCGCTCGGCCCATGGCGACGGTGACGGAGCCGTCCTTGTCCAGGTGGACGTACTTGACGCCGCCGCGGGTGGCGACGGCGACCTCGCCGGTGGTGACGTGGCCCGCGTGCTCCAGGTAGCGGGCGAAGACCCGGACCCCGTTCCCGCACATCTCGGCGACCGAGCCGTCGGCGTTGCGGTAGTCCATGAACCACTCGGCCTCGTCGGCCAGGTGGCGGGCGTCGGGGTGGGCGGCGCTGCGCACGACGTGCAGCAGCCCGTCGCCCCCGATGCCGGCCCGCCGGTCGCAGAGCCGCGCCACGAGGGCGGGCGGCAGGTCGACGGCGTTCTCCGCGTCGGGGACGATCACGAAGTCGTTCTCGGTGCCGTGGCCCTTGAGGAAGGGGAGCGGCGAGGTCGGCGAGGTCTGCGTGCTGGTCACGCGATCAACTGTACGGGCCGGGCCCGGCACCCTGCCCGACCTGTCCACGGGCCGGTCCCACCGACGCGGGCCCGCTCGGGCCCCTCCCCCGCGGGCCCCGCTCCGCGGGGGACCGGGCCGGGCTTCGTACGGGGCGCCCGGCTCCGTCCGGCGAGGACCCTGTCCCGTACGCGGCCGGGCCGGGCCCTGCGCGGGTGACGGTCGCTTCCGTGCGAGGCGGGGCCGCGTCCCGTACGGGCGCCGACCATCTCCGCGCGGGACCAGGCTGCGCTCCGTGCGGGCGCGTGTCCGCGAGGCGCACCGGACGGGCTCGGGGCCGTACAGCGCACCGGACGGGCTCCGGTCCGCGAGGAGCACCGGACGGACTCGGGTCCGCGCGGCCCACCGGACGGGCGCGGGGCCGTACGGCGCGCCGGACGGGCGGGCCCGGGTGGTGGTTCAGCGCAGGCGGGCGACGCGCCAGACCGCCAGGGCGACCAGGGCCGCGATCGTCGACACGTACAACGCGAGGAAGCGCCAGTCCGGGCGCTCGCCCGAGCCGCGCTGCGGGAGTCCCGGCCAGGTGTAGCCGACCTTGCGGGCGGCCATCATGCCCCAGCCCGCCGCGCAGGAGCTGATCAGAAGACCGAGCATGGCGACGACGGCGCCGCCGTCCCCCGAACCGAAGGCGAGCGGGAACGCGAACATCAGCGAGCCGACGGCCGCCAGGCCCACGATCGGGGCGAGCTGCCAGATCCGCAGCCGGCGCTGCGGGCGCAGCTCGACCTCGACCTCGTCGGCGTCGACCTCGACGGCGGTGCCCACCGCGTCGTCAGGACCGTCCGGGGTCAGCCCCGGGGTCCCGAGGGGGGCGTCGTCCGTCGGATGGCCCGGTGTGTCGCCCGACGGATCCGCCGTCGGGTCACCCAGGGCCGCCTCGTGCTGCTCTCTGTCGCGAGGGCCGGCCTCCATCGCCACGCGCCCTCCCCACTCGGACTTCACTTGGTCGATCGATGCTCGATGATGGCACGCTCATGACCGCCGAAATGACGGGCAGTGCGTCCCGATGCCATCACGTGATCAGGCTGTAACCGCTCGTTCGACCAACGACAGCGCCTCCCGCGGGAGTTCCCCGCGGTGATCGGCGGCTCCACTGAGCCAGTGCACGCGCGGGTCGCGGCGGAACCACGAGTCCTGGCGGCGCGCGAAGCGCTTCGTGGCGCGCACGGTCTCGGCGCGCGCCTCGTCCTCGGTGCACTCCCCCGCGAGCGCCGCGAGCACCTGCTGGTAGCCGAGCGCGCGGGCCGCCGTGCGCCCCTCGCGCAACCCCTGCGCCTCCAGGGCGCGCACTTCGTCGACGAGGCCGGCCTCCCACATCCGGTCCACGCGCGTGGTGATCCGCTCGTCGAGCTCGGGGCGGGCCACGTCGACGCCGATCTGGACGGTGTCGTAGACGGAGTCGGGCCCCGGGAGGTTGGCGGTGAAGGGCTTGCCGGTGATCTCGATCACCTCGAGGGCGCGGACGATGCGGCGGCCGTTGCTGGGCAGGATCGCGCGGGCCGCCTCCGGGTCGGCGCCGGCGAGCCGGGCGTGCAGGACGCCGGAACCGCGCTCCTCCAGCTCAGCCTCCAGGCGGGCCCGGACGGCGGGGTCGGTGCCGGGGAACTCCAGGGCGTCGACGGCCCCCCGTACGTACAGTCCCGAACCGCCGACGAGGACCGGGGTGCGGCCGGCGGCGAGCAGCCGGTCGATCTCGGCGCGGGCGAGCCGCTGGTATTCGGCGACGCTGGCCGCCTCGGTCACGTCCCAGATGTCGAGGAGGTGGTGCGGGATGCCGCCGCGCTCCTCCGGCGTCAGCTTGGCGGTCCCGATGTCCATCCCCCGGTACAGCTGCATCGAGTCGGCGTTGACGACCTCGCCGCCGAGCTGCTGGGCCAGGAATACACCCAGATCGGACTTTCCGGCCGCTGTGGGGCCGACGACGGCGATGACCCGCGGGGCGGGAGCTGCACTTCTCACCGTCCCAGTCTCGCAAACCTCCCGCCCTGCCCCGAACGAACTGCGTGACGGGCCCCGTGCGGCCTCGTCGCCCGGGGCGGGGTTTCGGCCGTCGATCACCGTCGATCACCACGGAGCCCGTTCCGTCCAAGTACGCTATGGAGTGGATATGGGCGTTTTTGCAATGTTTCACCGCATGAGGCGGGACGCGGTCGAGGCGGGCGAGGGCGCCCGTCGGTAGGACACGGACCGGCAGGACACGGAACACGGGCCCCCGAGGCCCACGGAGGGAAGGCGCCCCATGAGTCTCCTGGATTCGCTGAAGGCCAAGCTCGCCCCGGCCAAGGACAAGGTCGCCGACCTCGCACAGCAGCACGGCGAGAAGATCGACCACGGCCTGGACAAGGCCGGCAGGTTCGTCGACGAGAAGACCAAGGGCAAGTACAGCGACAAGATCCAGTCCGGTACGGGCAAGGCGAAGGAAGCCATCGACCGGATCGGTCACAAGGACGACGGCACGCCCGGGAGCGGTGGCGCGACGACGCCGCCGCCGGCCGCCTGACGACCGGCGTCACCCGACAGTCCCTCCGCACGGCG
>NZ_MWIG01000895.1:0-1504 GCF_002156145.1 Streptomyces sp. NRRL B-24572
CCTGCGAAACGCCTGCTCGGACAACCCGCCGAGCAGGCGTTTCGCAGGGGAGGACTCGGATGGACAGCTACTTCAGCAGCCGACTGCATCATGAGCTCAGGGAGACGGTCCGCGACTTCGCGGAGCGTGAGGTTCGGCCTCGGATAGCCGAGATGGAGGCCTCCCGGACCGTCCACCACGAGCTCTCCCGCATGATCGCCGAGCAGGGCTGGCTGGGTGCGACTATCAGCCAGGAGTACGGCGGCATGGGCGCCGGCCACCTGGCCAAGACGATCATCATCGAGGAGCTCTCCCGGGTCAGCGGCGCCATGGGCGCCATGGTCCAGGCCTCCCAGCTGGGCACCGCCAAGATCGTCCACTTCGGCAGCGACGAGCAGCGCAAGACCTGGCTTCCGGAGATCGCCGCCGGCGCCTGCCTGCCGACCATCGCGGTCACCGAGCCCGAGTCCGGCGGCCATGTCCTCGGCATGAGCGCCAGCGCGGTCCGGGACGGCGACGACTACATCCTCAACGGCAGCAAGGTCTACGTCGGCAACAGCCACGTCGGCGATCTGCACGGCGTCGTGGTCAGGACCGGTCCGGGATCGAAGGGACTCACCGCCTTCCTGGTCGAATCCGATCGCCCGGGGTTCAGGACCGGTCCGCAGCAGCCGGCCATGGGCCTCCACGGCTTCAGCTTCGGCGAGCTGATCTTCGAGAACTGCCGTGTGCCGGCCGCCAACCGGCTCGGCGACGAGGGCGACGGCCTCGCCGTCGCGTACTCCTCCAGCGTGCTGTACGGCCGGGCCAACCTCACCGCCGTCTCGCTCGGCATCCACCAGGCGATCCTGGAGGAGACCACGCGGTTCGCCTCCGAGCGCATCCGCTACGGCAAGCCGCTCCACGACCTGCCCACGGTCAAGCTGAAGCTGGGGCAGATGCAGTCCCGGCTGATGACCGCCCGGCTGGCCGCGTACCACGCCGTGCACCTGCTCGACCAGGGCCTCTCCTGCGACACCGAGCTGATGAACGCCAAGCTCGTCAACGTCGAGTCGGCGATCGACTCCGGTCGCAACGCGATGGAGATCCACGCCGCCGCCGGCCTCTTCACGGACCGGGCCATCGAGCGGTACCTCCGTGACGCGCACCACATCTTCGCCCCGGCCGGCACCTCCGACATCCAGCTCCTGCGGCTGGCCGAGGTCGCGCTCGGCCAGGACAAGGGCAGCTGGTCGGAGCGGCTGTCCGAGCTGGTCCGCACGCCGGCGCCGGAGCCGGTGCACGCCTGATCACCCACCCCCACGGGCCGGGGCGAAGATGTGGTGCGCGTCACGGAGGTACCGCTCGATGGCCCGGTCCGTGAAGAGGCCGGCGGCGGCGTGGATCTCCATCGCGTTGCGACCGGAGTCGATCGCCGACTCGACGTTGACGAGCTTGGCGTTCATCAGCTCGGTGTCGCAGGAGAGGCCCTGGTCGAGCAGGTGCACGGCGTGGTACGCGGCCAGCCGGGCGGTCATCAGCCGGG
>NZ_MWIG01000896.1:0-1886 GCF_002156145.1 Streptomyces sp. NRRL B-24572
CCTCGACCCCGACGCCGCCGACCACATGGCAGCCCTCGCCTCCGGCCTTTACTCGCTCGGCCGCAGCGCGGGCGCCCGGTTCGGGGACGGCGGCGAGGTCCGCCAGGTGGTCGTGGAGCTCGACTCCACCCTCCTGTTCGTCTCCACCGCGGGCTCCGGCACCTGCCTGGCCGTCCTCGCCGGGCGCGAGGCGGACGCCGCCGTCCTCGGCTACGAGATGGCGATGCTCGTCAAGAGCGTCCGGCCGTACCTGGTCACCCCCGCCCGGCAGGCCGCCGGCGCGGTGGGCGGTCTCGGGCAGTAGACGTGACGTCCCATCAGGAAGGACCCTGGCTCGACGACGCGGCCGGGCGGTTGATCCGCCCGTACACCGTGAGCGGCGGCCGGACCAAGCCGACCACCGCCCTGGACCTGCTGTCCCTGGTGATGGCGACCGGCTCGATGCCGCAGGCGCACATGGGTCCCGAGCACAGCCTGGCCCTCGGGCTGTGCGACGGGCCCACCTCGGTGGCCGAGATCGCGGCGCACTTACGACTGCCGGCCGTCGTCACCAAGGTCCTGCTCTCCGACCTCGTGGACTGCGGGGCGCTGACCGCCCGGGCGCCCCGCTTCCACGCCAATCCAACCGACCGTTCCTTGCTGGAGGCAGTGCTCGATGGCCTACGACAACGGCTCTGAGCGCCACGACAGTTTCGCGACCGACCCGTTCCCCACCGCGCTCAAGATCCTGGTGGCGGGCGGATTCGGCGTGGGCAAGACGACCCTCGTGGGCGCGGTCAGCGAGATCGAACCGCTGAGCACCGAGGAGCTGCTCACCTCGGTCAGCGCGGCCACCGACAGCCTGGAGGGCGTGGAATCCAAGACGACGACCACCGTCGCCATGGACTTCGGCCGCATCACGCTCGACAACCGCCACGTCCTGTACCTCTTCGGCACCCCCGGCCAGGAGCGCTTCTGGTTCATGTGGGACGAGCTCTCCGAGGGAGCGCTCGGAGCGATCGTCCTCGCGGACACCCGCAGGCTCCAGGAGTGCTTCTCCGCCGTGGACTTCTTCGAACGGCGCGGGATCCAGTTCATCGTGGCGGTCAACGAGTTCGACGGCGCCTACCGCTACGAACCGGACGAGGTACGGGCCGCCCTCGACCTCAAGCCGGAGGTGCCGGTCGTCCTCTGCGACGCCCGGATCTCCAGCTCCGGCATCCGCACCCTGCTGACCCTCGTCCAGCATCTGCTCACCACCATCCCGGACACCGTGCCGAGCTACGGAGCAACGCCATGACCTACGACCCGACCGGTCATCTCCTGCTGACCCCCATCGACAAGGACGCGCCCGCCCGCGTGCAGCGGCTGCGCGAACTCGGTCTGGGGGAGCGGCCGGACCCGGCGTTCGACGATTTCGCCCACCGGCTCGCCGAGGTGACCGGCGCCCCGTTCTCCATGGTGAACTTCATCGACGAGAACCGGCAGTTCTTCGCGGGGCTCCACACCCCCGAGGGCACCCACTCCGGCAGCGACCTGGGCGCGGCCGCCGCGGGTGGCGGCGTCGGCCGCTTCATGGCCCGTGACCACGGCTACTGCCCGCACGTGGTGGTGCGGCGCAAGGCGCTCGTCCTCGAGGACGTCTGCGACTACCCGCGCTTCGCGGGGAACCCGGTCGTGGACGAGATCGGCATCCGCTCCTACATGGGGGCGCCGCTGATAGACCGTACCGGTGTCGCCCTCGGCACCATCTGCGTGGTCGACACCGACGTACGGCCGTGGGGGCGGGCCGGTCTGGAGACGATCAAGGCGATGGCGGCGGAGCTCGTGGAGCAGATCCACCGCCGTGAGGACGGCATGTTCTGACCCGCAGGGTCCCATGAACGCCCGGGAGCCCCGGTACGGCA
>NZ_MWIG01000897.1:0-8412 GCF_002156145.1 Streptomyces sp. NRRL B-24572
TCGGCCGCTGCGACGACCTCGCGCTCGACGCGTCCGGTGCGCTCCACGTGGGCGCAGGGCCGGCCGAGACGGTCGGCCGCGGCGTCCAGGAGGTGCTGGGCGGAGGCCGCCGCCAGGGTCTCCACCCGGGTGCCGGGGTCTCGCTCGCGGTGGCCGCGGCCGAGCAGCCCGGCGAACGCACCGTGCGCGACGCCCGGCACCTCCTCGCCGCTGACGTGGAGCAGTACGATCTCCGCGCCCTGCGGCGCGTGCGCGCGGGCGGCGTCGACACAGGCGGGCCAGGTGCCTTCGGTGATCCAGACGACGACGGTCACGGGCTCGTCCTCCTCAAGGTCCTCGTGCTCCCCGTGTTCCTCATGTTCCGATGAGCTGCAGCGAACCCCACAGTGCCACCACGGCCAGTGTCAGGGCGGCGGGCACGACGAGCAGCCCGAGCCGGGTGAACTCGCCCAGGCCGATGTCGGTGTCGTGCTCGCGGACGATGCGCCGCCACAACAGGGTGGCCAGGGATCCGGCGTAGGTGAGGTTGGGGCCGATGTTCACGCCGAGCAGCACCGCCAGGACCGCCCCGGCGCCGGACGGGACGGCCAGCGGCAGCAGCACGAGCGTGGCGGGCAGGTTGTTGATGACGTTCGCCAGTACCGCGGCCAGCGCCGCCGTGCCGAGCAGCGCGGGCAGGGAGCTGCCGTCGGGGACGAGGTGTCCGAGCGCGGAGGCCAGTCCGTTGTCGACGACGGCACGGACCACGATGCCGAGCGCCAGCACGAAGGCCAGGAACGGCACGGCGGCCGAGCGGACGATCGCGACCGGGGTGGTGCTGCGCCGGACCAGGGCCCGGCCGGCGAGCACGAGCGCGCCGGCCAGGGCCGCCCAGGCCGGATCGACACCGATGACCGAGGTCAGGATGAATCCGGCGAGCGTGCAGACGACGGTGACGAGGGCGAACAGCGGCATCTCCGGTGCCGCAACCTCGGCCGCGGACGGCGCACCCGCGTCCAGGTCGGAGGCGAAGAACCGGCGCAGCACCACGTACTCGACGGCGATGGCCGCCAGCCACGGGAGTGTCATCAGCGCGGCGAACCGGGTGAAGCTCAGCCCACTGGCGGCGAAGGCCAGCAGATTGGTGAGGTTGGAGACCGGCAGCAACAGCGAGGCGGTGTTCGAGAGGTGGGTGCAGGCGTAGACATGCGGCTTGGGCCGGGCGCCGAGCCGGGCCGCGGTGACGAACACCACCGGGGTGAGCAGCACCACGGTGGCGTCCAGGCTGAGCACCGCCGTGATCACGGAGGCGACCACGAACACCTGCACCAGCAGCCGCCGCGGACTCCCGGCGGACGTCCGGGCCATCCACGCCCCGCAGGCGCGGAACAGACCTTCGTCGTCGCACAGCTGGGCCAGCACCAGGACAGCGGCGAGGAACCCGATCACCGGCCCGAGCCGTTCCGCCTCGGCCCACGCGTCCGCCGGCGAGATCGCGCCGGTGACGACGACCAGCCCGGCCGCGGGAACCGCGACCACGGCCTCCGGCCAGCCCCACGGCCGCACCACCGCACAGACCAGCACCAGCACGAGCAGCCCGATGGACAGCGCTTCCGCGAACGACGTACTCAGGGTCCTGCTCCTTGCGGGCGGTGGTGACAGCAGACGCAATCGCACCGGAAACGCCAGGTCACGGCGGGTCGGTGCGGGCCAACGGTACGTGGTGCCGATCCGGTGGACGCAAGGCGCTCCGAAAAGGCGGCCGACCAGGCCACGCTGCGGCGTCTCGAACGGGACTCCGACCGCGACAAAGAGCCCCCGTCCGGGCACAGGGCTCGAACGGGGGCCGAGGCGTCGCCCGGGCGGGGCGACGGGTGACCAGGCGCGTCGTGGCGCTCTGGCCCAGGACGACCGCGTCGGCGAAGCCCCGGCCCGCAAGGGCCTCCTTGCGCGGCCGGAGGCGTGGTCGTGTACGGGGCGGTGGTGCTGGCGCGGCACGCGTCGACGGGGTCGTCACGGGGCGGGTCCTTGCGTCGATGACCGAGCGGTCCGGAGGTGGAAAAGGCCCCCGTGGGGGCTGGCCGACGGGGAATGATCACGTAATCACCGGTAGCGTGACGGTGACGCTCCCACCCGAGCGTCACGAACGAAGTGGCATCGAGTGGGGGAGGGATCCGGGTGACGGAACAGGGCGAGAACGGCCGCCGGGCCACGGGCCGAGGAGGCGGGGGACGGCCGAGGCGGGTCTCCATGGCGGACGTCGCCGCACTCGCGGGGGTGTCCTCGCAGACCGTCTCGCGCGTCTCGAACGGCGACCCCGCCGTCGTCGAGAGCACCCGCCAGAAGGTCCTCGACGCCATGAAGGAGCTCGGCTACCGGCCCAACAGCGCCGCCCGCGCCCTCAAGCGGGGCGACTTCCGCGCCATCGGCGTCATCGCCACGGGCCTGTCCAGCACCGGCAACGTGCGCACCCTGGAGGCCATCGCGGGGTCCGCCTCGCGCGCCGGATACGCGGTCACCCTCATCCCCCTCGACGCCCCGACCCAGGACAACGTGCGGGGAGCCTTCACCCGGCTCGACGAGCTCGCCGTCGACGCCGTGATCCTCATCATGGAGGTGCGCCTCCTCGACACGACGGCGCTGCGGCTCCCGCCGCACGTCAAGGTGGTCGTGGTGGACTCCGACGCCACCGGACGCTTCCCCGTCGTGGACACCGACCAGCGGCAGGGCGCGCGCAGCGCCGTACGGCATCTGCTCGACCTCGGGCACGAGACCGTATGGCACCTGGCGGGACCCGAGGAGTCCTTCGCCGCGGGGCGCCGCGCGGAGGCCTGGGAGGCGGCCCTGCGCGAGGAGGGGCGGAAGGTGCCCCCGGTGCTCCGGGGGGACTGGACGCCCGAGTCCGGTCACGAGGCGGGGCTCGCGCTCGCCGAGGAGGCGGGCTGCACCGCGGTCTTCGTCGCCAACGACCAGATGGCCCTCGGTGTGCTGCGGGCCTTCCACGAGCGGGGCGTGCGGGTGCCCGAGGACGTCAGCGTCGTCGGATTCGACGACATCGCCGAGGCGTCCTCCTTCATCCCGCCGCTGACGACGGTCCACCAGGACTTCGCCCAGGTCGGGGAGTTGTGCGTCGAAGCCGCCCTGCGGGAGCTGCGCGGCGAGACGGTGACGGGCGTGCAGCTCGTGCCGACGAGCCTGGTGGAGCGCGCCAGCACGGCGGCGCCGGGGCGGGGCGACCGACCGGCCTGACCGTGCGGGGGCCTTGGCGGACGCGTGGTGGTACCCGTACTGGCACCAAGCCGCAAAGGGGTCCCCGGCCTGTTTCGCGTACGTTCACGGGCTCTCGGTCATTCCTCCGTCGGACCGAGGTCGGTCGCCTCGCGGAAGTCGACGGTGAGGGACCGGTGCCCGGCGTGGAGTTCCAGGACCAGCCGTCACCGCCGCCGCCCTCGGCGGCGGTGCCCTCATGGGCGCGCGCACCTCGTCCCGTTCCCTCCGCCGCACGCCCCGATGGGCTTCGACGACTGGCCTCCCCCGGTGCGTCACCTCCCGGCGCGGCCGCCCTTCGGTCGTGCCGGGACGCCCGGTCGTGGATACACCCGGGACTGTTTGACGCTGCCGAAGGCGAAGCTCGACTCGATCGACGCGATGCCGGGAATGGCGTGGATCCGGGTGCGCACGAGGGCCTCGTACGCCTCCAGGCTCTCGATGACGACCCGGAGCAGGTAGTCGCTGCTGCCGGCCATCAGATAGCAGTCCTGGATGTGATCGATGAGACCGATGTGCTGCTCGAAGACATTGACGGCCTCGGCGGTGTGGCGCTCCAGCCTGATCCGTACGAAGACGGTGATCGGCAGCCCGAAGGCGACCTGGTCCACGGTGGCCGTGTAGCCGCTGATCAGGCCCGACTCCTCCAGGCGGCGCACGCGGCGCAGACAGGGGGAGGGGGACAGGCGGATCCGGTCGGCGAGGTCCTGGTTGGTCAGCCGGCCGTCCGCCTGCAACTCGTGGATGATCTCGAAGTCCACGGCGTCCATCGTCACTCCTTGGCAGATTCTGCCCTCACGCTATGCCCAGGGGGCAGAACTGGCAATCATCTGCCCCGGCGCAAGCTCTAGTGTTGCTCATCGGGGCAAACACCGGCTTTCGGTTCCGCCCGTACGTCGAGAGCGGGAGGAATCGTCGGTGGTCGCACCACAAACGGTCGCGTCGGAATCGGAGCGGACGCCGGGATCGCGGGTGCTCGCCGCCGCCGGTCCCCGGAGCCTGTCCCCCCAGGGCGTGGGCATGGTCGCGCTGGTGCTCACCGTGATGATCTGGGCCGCGTTCGCCCTCAGCGCCCGCGCGCTGAGCGCCTCCACGCTGCTGCCCGCCGACGCCGCCCTGCTGCGGTTCGGTGTGCCCCTCGTGATCCTGGCGCCCGCGCTGTGGCGGCGTCGGCGCCGGCTGGCCGCGGTCCGGCCGGGCCCCGCACTCAAGATCATCTGCGGTGCGGGGGTCCCGTTCTTCCTCGCCGCCATGTACGGCGGATCGCTGACGTCGGCCGCCTTCGTCGGGGCGATCGTGCCCGGCATGGTCCCGCTGTTCGTCTCCGCCCTCGTGGTCGCCGGCGGGAAGCGCGCGCCGCGCGGGACGCAGGCGGCAGGTCTCGCCCTCATCGTGGCCGGAGTCGTGGCCCTGGTCTGGCGCTACACCGCCGCCCTCGACGCCGACGTCCTGCTCGGCACGGGAACGCTGCTCGTCGCCAGCGGTCTGTGGGCCTTGTACACCGTGGGGCTGCGCGAGGTGGACCTCGACCCCGTCGGGTCGATCGGCCTGCTGTGCCTGCCGTCCTTCGCCGTCATCGCGCTGCTGACCCTGACCGGCGTCCTGCCCACCGGCCTCGCCCGGGCGGCCGGCGGCGACATCCTGCTCTTCCTCGTCGTCCAGGGCCTGGGCGTCGGCCTCTGCGCCGGTCTGCTGTACGCGTTCGCCATCCGCCGGCTCGGCCCCGAACGCAGCTCGGTCGTCGGCAGCCTCAGCCCGGTCGCCGTCGTCCTGCTCGCCATGCCCCTGCTCGACGAGTCGCCGACCCTGCCCGTCGTGGTCGGCGTCCCCCTCATCACCCTCGGCGTCGCACTCGCCAACCGGCGCCCCCGAACCAAGGTCTCTCCCGATGCTTGAGCTTCTTCCCGCCCCGCCCGTGGACCCGCTGTGGGACCTGGCGGCCGAGTTCGCCGCCGACCCGCGCCCCGAGCGCCTCGACCTCGTCCTCGGCGTCTACCGCGACGCCGCCGGGGTCACCCCGGTCATGGCGGCGGTCAGGGAGGCCGAGATACAGCTGGCGGAACGTTCCGGCACCAAGGAGTACCTCGGCCTGTCGGGCAACACCGCCTTCAACCGGGCCATGCTGTCGCTCGTGCTGGGCTCCGAGGAGCTGACGGGGCGGGCGACGGGCGTCCAGACCGTGGCCGGCACCGGGGCCCTGCGGCTCCTCGCCGACCTCGTCCAGCAGACGCGCCCCGGCGCCACCGTGTGGATCAGCGACCCCGCGTACGTCAACCACCGCCCCATCCTGGAAGGCGCCGGGCTCACCGTCCGGACCTACCGGTGGCGCGACGACACCGGCCGACCGGACACCGAGGGCATGCTCGACGACCTGGCCGGCGCACGCCGCGGCGACGTCGTCCTGCTGCAGGGCTGCTGCCACAACCCCACCGGCGTGGACCCCTCCTTCGGTACGTGGGAGGAGCTCGCCGCACTCGCCGCGACGAACGGCTGGGTCCCCTTCGTCGACCTCGCCTACCACGGCCTCGGCGACGGCCTCGCCGCCGATCTGGCGCCGACCCGGATGCTGGCCGAACGTCTCCCCGAGGTGCTGATCGCCGTCAGCTGCTCGAAGAACTTCGGCCTCTACAGCGACCGCACCGGGTGCGCCATCGTCCTCGGCTCGTCGAGGCGGACCCTGCGGCACGTCGAGACCGCCCTGCAGAACGCCGCCCGCACCCTGTACTCGATGCCGCCCGACCACGGTGCCGCGATCGTCGCCACCATCCTGGACGACGAGCACCTGCGGACGGAGTGGCTCGCGGAACTCGGCGCGATGCGCCATCGGATCACGGCCAACAGGACCGACCTCGTCGCCCATCTCCGTGCCCTCGGGCACGAGGAGGAGGCCCGTTCCCTCGCCCTGCAGAAGGGCATGTTCTCGATGCTGCCCCTCACGGCGGACGGGATGCGCCGGATGCGCCGTCGGTCCGGCATCTACGGAACGGCCGCCGGGCGCATCAACATCGCGGGCGTCCCCGCACACCGGATCCCGTTCCTGGCCCACGGCATCGCCACCGCCCTGCAGACGCCGCACACCGCCCGCTCCGTCTGAGCGGTCTACCCGGCGCCGAGCAGGGCGGGCAGGTCGGCGAAGGAGTCGAGGACGTGGTCGGGTGTCCCCGAGGCGTCGCGGTGCGTCTCGGGGAGGTACTTCCCCGTCTTCACCAGTACGCCGGTGATGCCGGACCGCTGGGCGGCGAGCACGTCGGACTCGATGTCGTCGCCGATCATCAGCGCCTGCGCCGCGTCGGCGTCGAGATGATCGAGGGCGCTCGCGAAGAACGCCGGAGCCGGCTTGCCCGTCACCTCCGCCTCGACACGGGCGGCCTTCTCGAGGCCTTCCAGGAAGGCCCCCGTGTCCAGGTCGAGCCCGCCCTCGGTGCGCCAGTACAGATTGCGGTGCATCGACACCAGTCGCGCCCCGCGCTGCAGTTGCCGGAACACCCGGTTGAGCGCCTCGTAGCCGAACTCGGCCCCCGCGCCCCCGAGCACGACGACGTCCGCGTCCCCCTCCTCGACGAGCGTGACGCCGGCCAGGTCGTCCCGTACGTCCCCGCTGTTGAGCAGCAGACAGCGAGCACCGGGGAAGTGCTCGCGCAGATACGCCGCCGTGGCCGCCGGGGCGGTCAGGATGTCTCCGGCACCGACGGGGAAGCCGAGGTCGGCCAGCCGCGAGGCGATGGCGGCCCGCGTCCGTGACGTGTTGTTGGTGACCAGCGCCACCCGCAGCCCGGCCGCGCGCACCTGCTCCAGGGCGCGGACCGTTCCGGGCAGCGCCTTCCAGGACACGGTGAGGACGCCGTCGATGTCGATCAGGGCAGCCCGGATTCGTTCCATGGACCCGACGGTAGCCCCGGGGCCCCCGACCTGCCGCCCGCTCGCGACCGGCGCGCCCCGGTGTGAGGGAGGTGCGCCGTCCGCTGCTCGACGAGGAACGCGGTTCCTCCGGCCACTGGAACGCGGGCTCCGCTACACCAGTGCCGCCCGGTCCAGGGCCTCGCGGGCCGCCGGCTCCGCGAGGACGCGGTCCTCCGGGACCAGGCCGATGCGGGTGCGGCGGTCGAGGAGGTCGGAGGTGTCGAGGGCGCCCTCGTGACGGACGGCCCACACGAGTTCGGCGCCGGTGACGGGGTGGCCCGCCACGACGGGCTCGGCGAGGGCGGGGTCCGCGAGACCGAGGGCGTGCACCGCCGGTGCCTCGGCGCCGTAGCGCTGTACGAGGCGGGGCGGGACGTCGAGACCGGCGAGGGTCCCCGGGCGGGCCGCGCCGACGAGGGGGAGGGACGCGGTGCGGCACGGGCCGGCGGTCAGGCCGCGGGCGTCGACGGCCGCGTCGACGGCGTCCTGGGCCATGCGGCGGTAGGTGGTCAGCTTGCCGCCGACGACGGTCACGATGCCGTCGGGCGAGGTGAGCACGGCGTGCTTGCGCGAGATGTCGGCGGTGCGGCCCTCCGAGTCCCGGGTGTCGAGCAGGGGGCGCAGTCCGGCGAAGGCCCCGACCACGTCGGAGCGGTGGACGGTGACGTCGAGGGCGGAGCCGAGGACGTCGAGGAGGAAGCCGATGTCGGTCTCGGGGACCTCCGGCACGTCGGGGATGTCGCCGTCGACGGGCTCGTCGGTGAGGCCGACGTACACGCGCCCGTCGCCCTGGGGCAGGACCAGGACGAAGCGGTTCGTCTCGCCGGGGATCGGGATGTGCAGTCCGGCGGAGAGGCGGCCGAGGGTCTCGGAGCGCAGGACGAGATGGGTGCCGCGCGAGGGCCGCAGGCGTACGTCGTCGATGAGGCCGCCCGCCCAGACCCCGGCCGCGTTGACGACCGTACGGGCGCGGATGAGCAGCTCCTCGCCGGTGGTCTCGTCGCGGACCCGTGCGCCGCCGCTGTGGAGTTCCAGGGCGCGGGCGCGGGTGAGGACGCGGGCGCCGTGGGCGGCGGCGGTGCGGGCGATCGCGGTGACCAGGCGCGCGTCGTCGGAGAGCTTGCCGTCCCAGGAGAGGAGGCCGCCGCGGAGTCCGACGGGGCGCAGGGCCGGGGCGAGGTGGCGGGTCTCGACGGCGGAGAGGGTACGGGGCTGGGGCAGCGTGCGGCGCGAGGTGCGGGCGCCGACGCGCAGCAGGTCGCCCGC
>NZ_MWIG01000898.1:0-5396 GCF_002156145.1 Streptomyces sp. NRRL B-24572
CGTGCTCCACGAGGCCGCCGCCCGGCTCGGCCCCGGAGACATCCTGCTCCTCAGCTACTCGGGCCACGGCGGCCTCGTGGAGCACGGAGGTGACGTTGGCGGCCGTGCCGTCCTCGGTGAGCAGGGTGGTGGCCTCGAATCCGGCGGTCCTGGCCAGCCGCGCCATGTCGTGGGCGTCGTT
Source organism: Streptomyces sp. NRRL B-24572 (assembly GCF_002156145.1). Lineage (NCBI taxonomy): Bacteria > Bacillati > Actinomycetota > Actinomycetes > Kitasatosporales > Streptomycetaceae > Streptomyces > Streptomyces sp. NRRL B-24572. Next base: position 182 of record NZ_MWIG01000898.1, read on the forward strand.
CTCGCAGGCGTTCAGGGTGCCGTCCCAGCCCTCGTATCGGGCGGGGTCGACCCGGTTCAGTCCGATGTGCAGGGAGAGTCCGGTGGCCATGGGGTGCCTCCTCGTGCGGAGCGGAGGGATGCCGGGGGCGGGTATGTCCGGTCAGGAAGGCCGAGGGCGGGTGTGCCCGGGCAGGGACGCCGGGGCGTCTGTTCGAGTGACCTGCGGTCCGGCGCCGAGCGCGACCTCCTCGGCGCGGTACTTACATCGTATGAACCCATCCGATGCGCCGCCCCCTCCCGGCAGGCCGCCCGTCGCCGGGCGCCGTGCCGCCCTCGCCGGTCGCACCGGCTACGACGAGGCCTTCCTCGGCCCCGTCGTCCCGCTGGCGCTGCCGGTCCGGGACACCGTCGAGACGGTGATCCTGCCGTACACCCACTTCACCGTGGTCTTCCGGCCCGACCGGCGGCTCGCGGCCTCGACCGCGGTCTGCATCGAGGGAGGACAGCTCCTGGAGGACGTGCCCCGGGAGGACGTCTGGGAGTTCGATCCCCGGCTGCCGGAGGAGCAGCAGGCCGGCGACGACATCTACCGCAACAACAGCCTCGACCGGGGCCATCTGGTCCGCCGCCTCGATCCCGTCTGGGGTGCGCCGGCCGTCGCGGAGCTGGCCAATGCGGACACCTTCCACTTCACCAACGCGGCTCCCCAGGCGGACGTCTTCAACCAGGGCAAGGAGCTCTGGCAGGGCCTGGAGAACTACCTGCTCGACCACGCCGCCGAGTACGACCGGAAGCTGACGGTCCTCACCGGCCCGGTGCTCCAGGACTCCGACCCGCCGTACCGGGGGCTGCAGGTGCCGATGCGGTTCTGGAAGGTGGCCGCGTTCATCCAGGACGGGGCGCTCGCCGCCGCCGCGTACGTCCTCGACCAGAGCCCCGACCTGAGCCGGGACGCGGACCGGGCCCTGGCGGGGGCGAAGGCCGGCGCGCCGCCGCCGCTGGGCCCGTTCCGCACGTACCAGGTGCCCGTCTCGGACGTCGCGGAGATCACCGAGCTGGAGTTCGGCCCGCTGCCGGACGTGGACGTGATGCCGGTGTTCCGCGCCCCGGAGGAGCGCTGGCGGCGCCTGGAGTCGTACGCGGACATCGTGCTGCACCCGTGAGACGCCCGGGGCAGCGATTGCGACCGCCCCGGCCCGGTGGAACGATGAAAGGGATCAGCCGGTCCGTCTGGCCTCGACCGGCCACGTCCGGTCACGACCGATCCCGTCCGGCCATGACCGGTCTCGTCAGGTCACCACTGATCTCGTCAGGTCACGACTGATCTCGTCAGGTCCGGCGCCGGAGCGACCGGCGCTGCGCGAAGAGCGCCGGGCAGGTGCGGTATGCCGCTCACCGAGACCGAATGGGGGCTCGTCGCCAGCTGGGTGCGGGACCACCTCCTCGACACCCCCGAGCCACGGGGACGGCTGCTGCGCGCGGGCCTGCCTGCCGACTTCGTCGAGGACCTGCCGCTCACCCCGGACCCCGAGCGGAACGCCCTGCTCGTCGTCGCCGCCGCCCGCCGGGACATCGCCCACCAGCGGCGGCTGCTCTCCGTGCTCGCGGGTCTCGACGCGCTGGCCGCGATCGACGACCCGCACGCCTTCGAGCAGGGCGCCGAGGCCCGGAACCTGCTGACCCGGCTGCGGGAGGACGAGCGGCTGCGTCGGTCCCCCGAGGACCCGTTCGACAGCACGCTCCTGAAGCACGGCACGGAGGTGTTCCTGGACCGGAGCGAGCTGCGCGAGAAGCTCCGGGGCTTCCTGGCCGACCCGGAGCAGACGGTGTTCGTCGTCGACGGCCCCCCGGACAGCGGCCGCTCCTACACCTACGAGCTGATCCGCCACCTCGGCCAGCACTGCGGCTTCCGTCCGGTCCGGGTCACCCTCTCCCGCACGTCCACGGCGGCGCGCCTGATGGAGCGGCTCTCGGCCTTCGTGGCGGGTCCCGAGGCCGACCGGATCCCGTTGAATCCCACACGCTTGAACGATCCACTGCCCTCTTTCGAGGACGCGGCGCACCGGATCGTCACCCGCGCCACCGCCGCCGAGGAACGCTTCTGGCTGGTCCTCGACGACTGCGACCGGCTCGACCCGCACTCGGACGTGTGGGACTGCATCGGCGTCCTCGCCCGGGCCATCTACGAGCACACCCCGGTACGGGCGGACGCCGTGCCCCGGCTGGTGCTGCTCGGCTACGCGACGACGATGCGCCAACTCCCGTACGAGATCCGCAAGAACGAGTGCCGCGACACGACGCGCCTCGCCGACGAGAGCGATCTCCGGGCCTTCTTCCGGGAGTTCTTCACCGACAACGGTCCCGTCGGGCAGGAGGCGACCGTCCGCGAGCTCACGGAGACGGCCGTGGCCGAGGTGCTGCGGGCCGTCGACTCCCCTTCGAACGGCGACAGTCACATGCGTCGGCTGTGCACGGCCGTGGAGGACGTCGTACGGCTCCACCGGGCGCTCCCGCCGACGTCACCGCCGCCGGGCGAGGCCGGTCACGTCCTGCGCGACGCCCTGCGCACCAGCCTCGCCGCCCCCGCCGCCGCGCTGCCCGATCTGCGCAGGTCCTATCGCGAGGCCGCCTGCCTGCTCCAGGAGTTCGACCCCGCGCGGCTGCGGCTCCCCGGCGAGGAGCAGGCCACCGGGCGGGCCGTCCTGGAGCTCGTCGACGACTGCACGGCCCTGCCGGAGCCCGGGGCCACCGTGTGGACGCTGAAACCCGAGATCCGCGAAGCGGCCCTGGCGGGCCTGGAAGGCCCCGAAGCCGCGCTGCGCGCCCTCCGGACCAACATCGGCCTCCGCCCCGATGGCCCGGGCCCGGAACGCACGGCGCTCGCCCTGCTCACGGGCGCGGGGCTGCCGGCGGCTGCGGGTCTCGCCACGGCGGGCGCGGGCCGACCTGCAGCAGGCACCGGCCTGCCTCCGACGGGCCTCGGCCCGCCCCCACCGGACACCGGCCTGCCCCTACCGGACCCGGGCCCGGTAGGGATCGCCCAGCTCCTCCCGGCCGGCGCGGGGGTGCCGGGCGCGGGGACCGGCTCTTCCCCGGTCCCCCGCGACGAGGTCGAGGTGCTCTCCGACGCGCTGCAGGCCACGCTCTGGCTGAGCCGGGTCCCGGGCGTGACCGGACTGCCCGCCGTCGACGACGTGCAGCACCGTCTTGAGCGGGCCCGGCTGCTGCAGCCCATGCGGCGGCTCGTCCGGGGGACCTTCCACGGCCGCACCGCCGAACTCGACGCCCTGCACGCCTATGTCGCACTGCCCGAGGAGCCGGCGGAGCCGCCCGTCCTGCTGCACGGCGTCGGCGGCATCGGCAAGAGCACCCTGCTCGCCAAGTTCCTCGTCGACGCGCTCGCCGCCGCCGGTCCCGCCGGATTCCCCTTCGCCTACATCGACTTCGCGCGCCCGACGCTCTCCGTCCACGAACCCGCCACGGTGATCGCGGAGATGGCCCGGCAGCTCGGCGTCCACCATCCCGCGCACCGAGCCGCCTTCGAGGAGCTCGCGGACGAGTGCGAGCGGACGGCGGCGCTCCAGCGCACCGAACGCAACGAGCTGGACGAACTGGACGAGCTGGCCGGCACCCGGGCGACGCTCGGCCGCGACTACTCGTCCGACTTCCACGCCCGGGCCAGCGCCCGCGAGCAGGAGCTCGCCCACCGGGCCGCGTCCCTGGTCGCCGAGGCCGTCCGGCCGGCACCGGGCGACCCGCCACCGCCGCTGGTCGTGGTCGTCGACTCCTTCGAGGAGGCCCAGTACCGGGGCTCGCCCGTCCTCGCCCGGATGTGGGCCGTCTGGACGGCCCTGCGGGCCGCCTACTCGCGGCTTCGGTTCGTCGTCTCCGGGCGCGCGCCGATCGACCATCCGGCCCGGGTCCTGACCCCGCGCACGATGGAGCTCGCCGAGCTGGACCACGAGGCCTCCGTGGACCTGCTGATGTCCTCCGGGGTGGACGACGAGCCGCTCGCCGAGGACCTCGCGGACCGGATCGGCGGCCATCCGCTGAGCCTCAAGCTCGCCGCCCGCACGGCGGTCGCCCTGGGCGCCGACTCCCCCTCGCTCGGCGAGCTGCTGCGCGGACTGCCCTCCCGGCGCCGGTACTTCGACCGGCAGGTCGACCAGATGCTGATCCAGGGCACGCTGTACGACCGACTGCTCAAACACATCGCGGAGGACGACGTCCGGGCCCTCGTGCAGGCGGGCCTGGCCCTCCGCTTCATCACCCCCGACCTGATCCGGGAGGTCCTGGCCGGGCCGGCGGGACTGGTCGTCGAGAGCGCGGGCGAGGCCCGCAGGCTCTACGGGCTGCTCACCTCCCGGGTCGACATGATGGAGTCGGCGGGCCCCGGGGCCATCCGGCACCGGACCGATCTGCGGGCCATCATGCTGCGCCTCTCGGACAGCGCGCGGACCGATCTGATGCGGGCCGTGGACCGGAGGGCCGTCGCGTACTACGCGGTCCGCGAGGGGCTGCGGGAGCGCGCCGAGGAGATCTACCACCGGCTCCGGCTCGGCGAGAACCCCCGTACGGTGGAGGCCCGTTGGGCGCCGGGCGTCGCACCCTACCTGGGCGGTTCGACGCACCGGGAGATGGCGCCCCGCTCGGCCGCGTTCCTCCTGGGCAGGATCGGCGGCCACGTGCCCGACCAGATCATGACCGAGGCCGACCAGGAGGACTGGGAGCGGATCGCCGCGCGCGAGGTCGAGGACCTGCTCACCCAGGGGTACGTGGAGGCCGCCGCTCAGCGGCTCGAGGAGCGGCGGCCGTGGACGCCGTGCAGCAGGCTGCACGCGCTGCTCGCCGAGACCCTCGCCCGCTCCGGGCGGACGGCGGAGGCACGCGAGGGCGCCGAGCGGGCCGTGGACCGGGCGGAGGAGGCGGGCTGCGCGGAGACCCAGCTCGAACTGCTCCAGCTGTCGGCGCGGCTCGCCCAGGACACGGGCGACTTCGCGGAGGCGGACCGGGACCTCCAGGAGGCGGAGGAGATCGCCGCGGGCCTCGGGCTGCGCTTCGAGTCACTGGGGGTCCTCGTCGCCCGGTCGCGGCTCGCGGCGCTCGCGGACGGCGACTCCGCCCCGGCGGAGGAGCGGCTCGCCCGGACGCTGCGCGGGATGCCGGACGCGGACCTGGCCCGGCAGCCCTCGCTCGCGCGTACGGCGGCGGCCACGGCCTGCCGGGCGGACCCG
>NZ_MWIG01000899.1:0-283 GCF_002156145.1 Streptomyces sp. NRRL B-24572
TCCCCGGGGTACCCCTCCCCCCAGAGGTCCCCGTCCCCGGGTTCCCGGGCGACGATGCGCTCGGCCTCGGCGGCGGTCAGGGGGTGCAGTACAAGCCGCGCGGTGGCGACGGAATCGATCTTCACCGCGGCAGTCTGAACCGTCCACGGGGAGCCGGGCAAAGGGTTTGTCCCCGGGCCGCCCAGCGCCGCAGCCGCGCCGTGTTGCTCCGCTTGCGCACCCGCGCCCCGTCGAGCTCGCCGGAGACCTCCGCGAACGCCACGACCGGCGTCCACCGGCGCCG
>NZ_MWIG01000899.1:297-784 GCF_002156145.1 Streptomyces sp. NRRL B-24572
CCACGAGCCGCTCGCCCTCGCACCGGACGCCCGCGCGGAACCCGCGCACGGCGAGCACCGCGCACGCCAGGACGGCGACCACCGCCGCCGTCCCCTCCCCCGCGGTCCCGGCCTCCGCCCCGTACGCGAGGCAGCCGAGACCGAGCACGACACCGAGCGCCGTGTTGGCCACCCGGTTCGCGGGCGTGGGCACGAGTTCCGTGCCGTCGGCACGTCGGGGAACGCCCACCGCCCTTACAGCACCGGCAGGTTCTTCCGGAGCTCGAAGGCCGTGACCTCGGAGCGGTACTCCTCCCACTCCTGCTTCTTGTTGCGCAAGAAGAAGTCGAAGACGTGCTCGCCGAGCGTCTCCGCCACCAGTTCGCTCTTCTCCATCAGGGCGATCGCCTCTCCCAGGTTCTGCGGGAGCGGCTCGATGCCCATCGCGCGGCGCTCCGCGTCGGAGAGGGCCCAGACGTCGTCGTCGGCGCCGGCCGGGAGTTCGTAG
>NZ_MWIG01000009.1:0-17174 GCF_002156145.1 Streptomyces sp. NRRL B-24572
GAGCAGATTGTCGCGGAGGGAGCCCACGAAGACGTGGTGCTCCTGGTTGACCAGGGCCACGTGCTCGCGGACCCGCTCGGCGGGCATCCGGGCCAGCTCGGCCGCGCCGAGGGTGACCGAACCCGCCTGCGGGGCGTAGATCCCCGCGAGCAGCCGGCCAAGCGTGGACTTGCCCGCGCCCGACGGTCCGACCAGCGCGAGGCGGGTGCCGGGCGCCACCGTCAGGGACACCTCGTGCAGCACGTCGACGCCCTCGCGGTAGCCGAAGCGGACCCCGTCCGCCTCCACCGCGCGGCCCTCGGGCCGCACCTCCCGGTCGCCCGCGTCCGGCTCGATCTCCCGGACGCCGACCAGCCGGGCCAGCGACACCTGCGCGACCTGGAGTTCGTCGTACCACCGCAGCACGATCCCGACCGGGTCCACCAGCATCTGCGCGAGGAGCGCGCCCGTCGTCAGCTGCCCCACGTCGATCCAGCCCTGGAGCACGAACACCCCGCCCAGCAGCAGGACCGCGCACAGCACCGTGGTGTGCGTCAGGTTGATGACGGGGAAGAGCACCGAGCGCAGGAAGAGCGTGTACCGCTCCCAGGCCACCCACTCCGAGATCCGCCGGTCCGACAGCGCGATCCGCCGCCTGCCGAGGCGGTGCGCCTCGACCGTGCGGCCCGCGTCGACGGTCTCGGCGAGCGCGCCGGCCACCGCCGCGTAGCCCGCGGACTCCGCGCGGTACGCGGACGGCGCCCGCTTGAAGTACCAGCGGCAGCCCACGATCAGCAGCGGCGCCGCGACCAGCGCGGCGAGCGCGAGCGGGGGCGCGGTCACCGCGAGGCCGCCGAGCAGCAGCCCGGCCCAGACGACCCCGATCACCAGCTGGGGCACGGCCTCGCGCATCGCGTTGGCGAGGCGGTCGACGTCCGTGGTGATCCGGGAGAGCAGATCGCCCGTCCCGGCCCGTTCGAGGACGCCGGGCGGCAGGCCGACCGCGCGGACGAGGAAGTCCTCGCGCAGATCCGCGAGCATCTCCTCGCCGAGCATCGCACCGCGCAGCCGGACCAGCCGCGTGAACACCGTCTGGACGAGCAGCGCGACCGCGAACAGCGCGACCGTACGCTCCAGATGGAGGTCGCGGACCCCGTCCGCGAGGCCGTCCACCACCGAACCCAGCAGGTACGGGCCGGCCATCGAGGCGGTCACGGCGACCGCGTTCACCCCGATGAGCAGCGCGAACGCCCGGCGGTGCCGGCGCAGCAGCTCGCGGACGTAGCCGCGGACGGTGGCGGTCCCGGCGACGGGCAGCGTCGTCGCCGTCTTCGGGGCCGCCGGGTCGAACTCCGGCGGCGCCAGGCCGATCATGCCGATTCCCCTTCCAGTGCGTCGAGTTCGACGGCGGGTCCGCCGGACGTGGCGAGCTCCCCGTCCGTCTCGCGGCTGACGACCGCGCGGTAGCGCGGCTCCGTGGCGAGCAGCCCCCGGTGGCTGCCGACGGCGACCGCCTGGCCCTCGTGGACCAGGACGACCCGGTCGGCGCGGTCGAGGAGCAGCGGCGAGGACGCGAGGACCACGGTGGTCCTCGTCCTGCGCAGCTCCGCGATCCCGCTCGCGACGGCGGCCTCGGTGTGCGCGTCGACCGCCGAGGTCGGCTCGTCCAGGACGAGCACCTCGGGGTCGGCGACGAGCGACCGGGCGAGGGCGAGCCGCTGGCGCTGCCCGCCGGAGAGCGAGCGGCCCCGCTCCGTGATGCGGGTGAGCATCGGGTCGCCGCCGGTGGCGACGGAGGCCTGCGCGAGCGCGTCGAGGACGTCGTCGCACCGGGCGGCGGCGAGCGCATGCTCGGCCCGGACCTTGCCCGACGTGGGAACGTCGAGGAGCTCGCAGAGGGAGCCCGAGAGCAGCACCGGCTCCTTGTCCTGGACGAGGACGACGGCACGGGCGTCCTCCAGCGGCAGTTCGTCGAGCGGCACCCCGCCGAACAGCACCGAGGTGTGATCGGCGTCCGGTTCCGTCGGGTGGCCGCCGAGCCGGTCCGCGAGCCGCCCGGCCACGTCCGGATCGCCGCAGACGATGGCCGTGAACAGCCCTGCGGGGGCGCGCAGCCCGGTCAGCGGGTCGTACAGGTCGCCGCCGGCCTCCACCTCGCGGGGCGTCGGGACCGTGCTCGTCGTGCGGATCAGGGAGAGCACCCGGGCGGCCCGCTTCGCGGATGGCCGGGAGAAGGAGAAGGCCTGGGCGATCTCCTCGAAGTTCCGCAGCGCGTGATGGGTGAGGGCCACCGCGCTGTAGACGGTGACCAGCTGGCCGACCTCGATGCGTCCGTCGAGCGCGAGCTTCGTGCCGTACGCCACCACGGCGATGAGCAGCAGGCCCGGCAGCACGACCTGGATCGCGGAGATCAGCGCCCACATCCGCGCGCTGTGCACGGCGGCCGCGCGGACCTCCTGGGAGGCGGCGCGGTAGCGGCCGAGGAAGAGCTCCTCGCCGCCGATGCCGCGCAGCACGCGGAGTCCGGCGACCGTGTCGGAGGCCAGCTCGGTGGCCTTGCCGGCCTTCTCGCGCTGGACGTCCGCCCGGCGGGTGGCGCGGGGGAGCAGCGGCAGCACGGCGAGGGCGAGGACAGGGATGCCGGCGGCGACCACGACACCCAGGGCCGGCTGGTAGACGACGAGGCCCACGCAGATGACCACGAGGGTGACGGCGGCCGCGGCGAACCGCGACAGCGCCTCGACGAACCAGCCGATCCGCTCGACGTCACCCGTCGACACGGCGACGACTTCTCCGGCGGCGACCCGCCGGGTCAGGACCGAGCCCAGTTCCGCGGTCTTGCGGGAGAGGAGCTGCTGCACCCGGGCGGCGGCGGTGATCCAGTTGGTGACGGCGGTGCGGTGGAGCATGACGTCGCCGGCCGCGATCGCCGCCCCGAGGGCCACGAGCAGCACCCCGGCGAGGGCGAGCCGTCCACCGTCGCGGTCCACGACCGCCTGGACGGCGAGGCCGACGCCGAGCGGCAGGCCGGCGATGCCCAGATGGTGCAGCAGCCCCCAGAGCAGGGATTTCACCTGCCCGCCGAGCTGTTGTCGGCCGAGCCAGAGGAGGAACCGGGTGCCCGAGCGGACGTCGGGGACCCCCGGATCTGCGTAGGGAAGATCTCGAATCTGCATGGCTGCCCAGGATCTCCGGGTCTGTTCTGGAAGATCGCGCGCCGGTGGTGTGCCACGGCGGTGTGCGACCACGACGGGGAAACCGTGCAAGGTTCGCTTTTTCCCCCCGGTGCGGCAATCGATTTTCCCCAGGAGGGAACAGATCGCGCCATGTCCGCTCATCGTCCTCTGGACCGCGCGCCGCGACCGCGCTTCACTTCCGCCCCATGAGATCACTCAAGATCACAAGCGTGATCGGCGGTCTGGTGCTCGCCGCCGGCGCGCTGTTCACCGCCCACCCGGCCGCCGCCGACGGTCCGACCGGCCCGACGCCCCCCGCCGAGTTCACCACCGACTGGCACGACCCGGTCACCGCCGCCCCGCCCGTCGACACCCCCGGGACCCGCAGCTGCGAGGTCACCCTCGCCGCCACCCAGTTCCGCGACTTCACCCCGTACCGGGGGAGCTACACCCCTCCGAAGGAGTGCGGCACGGGCAAGGGCTGGAACAAGGTCGTCCTGCGCCTCGACGGACAGGTCAAGGGCCGCCAGTACGACCGGCTCGGCTACCTGACCCTCGGCGGCGTCGAGGTCCTCCGCACCTCCACCCCCGAGCCCTCTCCCGACGGCATCAGCTGGTCCGTGGAGAAGGACGTCACCCGCTACCGCGACACCCTCAGCCGCCCGCAGCCCGTCGAGATGCTCATCGGCAACGTCGTCAACGAGACGTACACCGGTGTCATCGACGTCCGCGTCACCCTCACCTTCCACACCGCCGAGGGCCGCGTGAAGCCCGCCGCCGGCACCCCCGACCGGGTCGTCCCGCTCACCGGCGCCACCCTCACCACCCCGCGCAACACCGAACGCGTCCTCGCCGAGGTGTACGCCACCGGATCCGGCGGCGGCTGCGAGGAGTTCTGGTACCTCACCGTCCCCGACGCCGCCCCCTACTCCTGCAAGGCCGCCGACGGGCCCTACCGGGAGGTGCGGATCTCCGTCGACGGGAAGCTCGCCGGCATCGCGGCCCCCTTCCCGCACGTGTGGACCGGCGGCTGGTCCAACCCCTTCCTCTGGTACGTGACGCCCGCGCCGCGCGCCTTCGACGTACAGCCGATCACCTACGACCTGACGCCCTTCGCGGCCCTGTTCAACGACGGCGCGGCCCACCGCGTCGAGGTCTCCGTCGCCGGCGTCCCCGCCGGGCAGTCCGGCTGGAGCGTCCCCACCAACGTGCTCCTCTGGCAGGACGAGGGCAGCGAGGTCGTCACCGGCGCCCTGGACCGGCACGAGCCCGGCACCCCGCGCAACTCCGCCGTGTACACGGCCGGTTCGCCCGACGTCCTGGAGACCACCGGCGGCGACACGCTCACCGTCGCCGGGCACCTGAACACCTCGCACGGCCGGGTCGCCACGACCGTCACCCGTACCGTCGACCACCGCTCCACGCACCGCTGGGGCGCCGACGAGAACCCGGACGCGCTCACCGCCCGCTGGACCGACGACGAGACCGTGACCGTCGGCCGGACCGCGACCCGCACCCGGCACACGTACACCATGGACGGCGAGATCTCCGTCGACGCCGCGAACCGCCTGCGGACCGTCCTCACCGTCGGCGACCGCGCCGCCGTCGACGTGGTCCGGGGAGACAAGCGGCTGTCCTGGTCGCGCCTCGACGACACGTACACCGGCGACGCCTCCTTCACCCTCGGCGTCCCGCGCGACCAGCGGCACGCGGTCGGCACCAGCACCGAGCGCTACCGCCTGTACGGCTCCGACGGCTGCTACGACCGGAGCCTGACGACCGTCCAGGGCACGGTCACCCAGGACCTGCGGCGCTGCTGAGGCACACGGCCGCCCCGGCCCCTCGCGGCGAGGGGCCGGGGCGGCACGGACCCGTCAGGCGGGCTTCGCCGAGTCCACGCCCGCGCGGGCCTTCTGCCACTCGCCGCGGGTGAAGTCGGGGATCTCCTGCGGCGCCCCGTTCGCCTTGATCGACGCGTGGCTGAGCGGCACCGGAGCCGTCCAGGTCGCCGCGTCGTACACGTCGAAGTCCGGCGGAAGGCCCAGCTGGAGGCACTGCATCAGGCGGTAGACCATGATGTAGTCCATGCCGCCGTGACCGCCCGGCGGGTTGGCGTGCTCCTTCCACAGCCAGTGGTCGAACTCGGTTGCATACGCCGAGAAGTCGCCCCACACGTCGTCCTTGTGGTCCGGCTCCAGATAGATCCGGGCCGGGTAGTCCTCGAAGACCCCCCGCGTCCCGCCCAGGCTGTTGATCCTGCTGTACGGGTGCGGCGTGGAGACGTCGTGTTCGAGGCGGATCAGCCGGCCCTTGGACGTCCGGACCATGCTGATCGTCCGGTCGCTCTCGATGTACGTCTCCTTCCAGCTCGGATCGCCGGGCGGCATGTTCGCCGCGCGGTACTCGGCGAGGCCGAGCGCCGGAGTGCCGAAGCTGCTGATGCTCACCACCCGGTCGCCCCGGTTGACGTCCATGTAGTTGGCGACCGGACCGAAGCCGTGGTTGGGGTAGAGGTCCCCGCGCAGCCGCGTGTGCCACAGGCGCCGCCACGGCCCCTCGTAGTACGTCGGCGAGAACATCAGGCCGCGCAGGTCGTGGTTGTACGCCCCCGCGCCGTGCAGCAGCTCCCCGAACCTGCCCGCGTGCGCCATCCGCAGCACCCGCATCTCGTTCCGCCCGTAGCAGCAGTTCTCCAACTGCATGCAGTGGCGGCGGGTCTGCTCCGACAGGTCGACGAGCTCCCACAGGTCGGCGAGCTCCATCGCGACCGGACACTCCACGCCGACGTGCTTGCCGCCCAGCATCGCCGCCCTGGCGATCGCGAAGTGGGTCTCCCAGGGCGTCGCCACGTAGACGAAGTCGAGGTCCGTGCGGGTGCAGAGGTTCTCGTAGTCCTCCTCGCCGTGGGTGTACAGGGCGGGGGCGGGCTGTCCGGCGGCGACGACGGTCGAGGCGGCCCGCTCGGCCTTCTCGCGCACCGGGTCGCAGACGGCGACCACCCGGACCCAGGGGAGGGCGAGGAAGTTGCCGATCATGCTCGCGCCGCGGTTGCCGAGCCCGACGATGCCGATCCGGACGGTGGAACGGCCCTCGAACGGGACCCCGGCCATGGTGGCGCCGCGGCGCTTCGGCACGGCGGCGGATCCCGGCGGGGCCGAGGGGGCGGATTCGGTGGCGGCCTGTGCGGTCCGGCCGCTCAGGGCGCCGATGCCGAGGCCCGTTCCGGCGGCTCCCGCAGTGGTCCTGAGGACCTTGCGGCGGCTCGGGGCGCGGGGTGTCTGGTCGTCCATGGAACCTCCCTTCTCGCGACGGGTGGTTGGACCATACTGTTCCGGTTCCGCCGCCGAGCCGCACCGGCCGCCGATGATCACTCGAACATACGAAGGGCCCCTCACCGCTCGGGGTGAGGGGCCCCGCCCGCCGGGGGAGGGACCGGCTGACGGACGGTCAGGGGCGGGTCGCGCGCTCCAGGGCGAGCAGCACCGAGCCGTAGCTCCGGCCCGTCGCCCGGTCCATCCCGATCTCGCACATCCGGTTGGCCGAGAGGTGGAGGTCGAACGGCCGGGCCGTGACCTCGGCCGCCTCGCGGGCCGTCGCCGAGGCCGTCAGCTCCGGATGCAGCATCCCCCGGTCGCCCGCGAAGGCGCAGCAGCCCGCGTCGGCGGGGACGACGACCTCCTCCGCGCAGGCCTCGGCGAGCGCGGTGAGCTTCTCCTCGTCTCCCAGGTGCCGCATCGAGCAGGTCGGATGGACCACGGCCGAGGCGACGCGGCGCCGCACGTCGAGCCGGGGGAGCAGCTCGTCCGCCGCCCACACCAGCGAGTCCACCACGGTCAGTTCGGCGTGCAGCTCCCGGTTGTCCTCCGTCAGGTACGGCACCACCTCGTGGGCGATCCCGAGGGTGCAGGAGGAGGCGTCCACCACGAGCGGCAGCTTCCCGCCGGCCGTCCAGCCCCAGGCGGCCTCGACGATCCGGTTCGCCATCAGCTCGTTGCCCCGCTCGTACCCCTTGGAGTGCCAGATCGTCGCGCAGCACGTTCCGGCCACGTCGTCGGGGATCCACACCGGCCGCCCGGCCCGCGCGGACACGGCGACGACGGCCTCCGGGAGCGAGGGCCCGCGCTCGCCGTCCGGGTCGCCGAAGATGCGGTTCACACAGGCCGGGTAGTAGACGGCGGCCGCCGCCGGGCGGTGGGTGCGGGGCAGCCGCCGGGCCGCAGCGGCCGGGAGCTCGGGCAGCCACTCCGGTACGAGGTCGGGGCGGACGGCCCTGCGGGCGAGGCCCGTCACCGATCCCAGGACCCGGTCGCCGATCCGGTCCGCGGCGGCGACCGCGAGCCGCGCGGAGGCCTCCACGGCGCGGAAGTTCCTCGCGGCCAGGGCGGCGATCCGCTCCTCGCGCGGCGAGTGCCGCTCGTGCCGGAACTCCTTCATCAGCGCCCCCGTGTCGATCCCGACCGGGCAGGCCAGCTTGCAGGTGGAGTCGCCGGCGCAGGTGTCGACGGCGTCGTAGCCGTACGACTCCAGGAGCCGGACCTCGACGGGGGAGCCGTCGGGCTGGCGCATCATCTCCCGGCGCAGCACGATCCGCTGGCGCGGAGTGGTCGTCAGGTCGTGGCTGGGGCAGGTCGGTTCGCAGAATCCGCACTCGATGCAGGGATCGGCGATCCGCTCCACGGCCGGGATCGTCTTCAGACCGCGCAGATGGGCCTGCGGATCGCGGTCGAGAACGATCCGCGGGGCGAGCACACCGGCCGGGTCGATGGCCTCCTTGACCCGCCACATCAGCTCGGTCGCCTTCGCCCCCCACTCCAGCTCCAGGAAGGGCGCGATGTTGCGGCCGGTGGCGTGCTCGGCCTTCAGCGAGCCGTCGAAGCACTCCACGGTCAGCTTGCAGAACTCGTCCATGAAGGCCGCGTACCGCTGGACGTCGGAGGGGTCGGCCGCGTCGAAGGCGAGCAGGAAGTGGAGGTTGCCGTGGGCCGCGTGGCCGGCCACGGCCGCGTCGAAGCCGTGCCGGGCCTGGAGGTCGAGCAGCGAGGCGCAGGCCTCCGCGAGCCGGTCCGGCGGCACCGCGAAGTCCTCGGTGATCAGGGTCGTACCGGAGGGGCGGGAACCGCCGACCGCCGTCACGAAGGCCCTGCGGGCCTTCCAGTAGCCGGAGATCCGCCTCGGGTCGCGGGTGAAGGCGTTCTCCACGGAGGCCACCGGGGCGACCAGGTCGAGACCGTCGAGCACGGCCCGCGCCGCCCGCTCGTACGCCTCCAGGGCCGGTGCGTCCGGGGCCCGGAACTCGACCAGGAGCGCCGCCGTCTCCTTCGGCAGCTCCGCCCAGTCGGCGGGCACGCCCGACACCCGCACCGAGGCCCGCAGCGTGTTGCCGTCCATCAGCTCGACGGCGAGCGCCCCGGCCTCGTTGAACAGGGGCACGGCCGCGGCGGCGGCCGGCAGCGAGGGGAAGAAGAGCAGGGCCGTGGACACCTCGCGGTCCAGCGGCAGGGTGTCGAAGACGACCTCGGAGATGAAGCCGAAGGTGCCTTCGGAGCCGACCATCAGGCCGCGCAGGATCCGCACCGGGGTGTCGCCGTCGAGGAAGGCGTCGAGCCGGTAGCCGTTGGTGTTCTTGATGGCGTACTTGGCGCGGATCCGGGCCGTCAGCTCGGCGTCCGCCTCGATCTCCGCCTTCAGCGCCATCAGCTCCGCGCACAGCCTCGGCTCGGCGCGCGCGAGCTCCTCGTCGGCGTCCGGGTCCGCCGTGTCGACCACGGTCCCGCTCGGCAGCACGACGGTGAGGGAGGCGAGGGTGCGGTACGAGTTCCGGGTGGTGCCGGCCGTCATGCCCGAGGCGTTGTTGGCGACGACCCCGCCGATCGTGCAGGCGACCGCGCTGGCCGGATCGGGCCCCAGGACCCGTCCGTGCGGGGCGAGCGCGGCATTGGCCCGCACCACGGTGGTGCCGGGCCGGATCCTGGCCCGGGCGCCGCCGTCCAGGACCTCGACGCCCGCCCAGTGGCGGCGCACGTCCACGAGGATGTCCTCGCCCTGCGCCTGCCCGTTCAGGCTGGTCCCGGCGGCCCGGAAGACCACCTCGCGGCCCTTGCCGTGGGCGTACGACAGGACGGTGGAGACGTCGTCGATGTCCTCGGCGACCACGACGACCTGCGGGACGAAGCGGTACGGGCTCGCGTCCGAGGCGTAGCGCACCAGGTCGGAGACCTTCGACAGGACCTTCCCGGGGCCGAGGAGATCGGTGAGCTCCTCGCGCAGCCGCCGCGGCGTGCCCCGGGCCTGGAGCTCCGGCACGCGGTCCGGGGCGGGGGTCCGCTTCGTACCGGGACGGAGGGCCTGCGGGTCGGGCTCAAACAGCGGCATGTCACGACTCCCCATTCGGCGCGTCCCCGCACCCGACGGGTCAGCAGCCGCGCTCCGGGCCGGGGTCGACCAGGGCGGACAGCAGACCCTCGAGCACCTCGCGCTGTTCGACGGTCAATGGAGCAAGGATGTCCTCTGCGGCGGCCCGGCGCGCGCTGCGCAGCTCGCGCAGCGTGGCGCGGCCCGCGTCGGTGAGCTCGATCCGCACCACCCGGCGGTTGTTCGGGTCGGGCACCCGGCGCACCCGGTCGCCGGCTTCGAGGCCGTCGACGAGACTGGTCACGGCCCTCGGGACGACCTCGAGGCGGGCCGCGAGGTCGGCCATCCGGGGCGGCTCCCCGAAGTGCGCGACCGTGCGCAGGAGCCGGGACTGCGCGGGCGTGATGCCGACCGGCTCCAGGTGGCGCTTCTGGATGCGGTGCAGGCGCCGGGTGAGCCGCAGCAGCTGCTCGGCGAGGAGGCCGTCGGTGTCGGTCCCGCTCGGTCGCTCAGGGCTGCTCGGACGGTCGGAGGTGCTCATGCGGGAACAATATCAGGACCATGTTCATTGTGAGTATAGGTAACAATGAGCTATGGTCTTCATCGACCGTCCCATCTCCCGAAGGAGCCCATGCGCCCCCACGACCAGTCCGACTGGACGCCCCCGCCCCGCGACTCCGGCCAGCCCAAGGAGCCCGCCCAGGTGCGGCGGATCCTTCGGCTCTTCCGCCCCTACCGCGCGCGCCTCGCGCTCGTCGGCCTCCTGGTCGGCGCCGCCTCGCTCGTGTCGGTCGCCTCGCCGTTCCTCCTCCGGGAGATCCTGGACGTCGCGATCCCCCAGGGCCGCACCGGGCTGCTCAGCCTGCTCGCCCTCGGCATGATCGCCACCGCCGTCCTCACCAGCGTCTTCGGCGTGCTCCAGACCCTCATCTCGACCACCGTCGGCCAGCGCGTCATGCACGACCTGCGCACCGGGGTCTACGAGCAGCTCCAGCGGATGCCGCTCGCCTTCTTCACGCGCACGCGTACGGGCGAGGTCCAGTCCCGCATCGCCAACGACATCGGCGGCATGCAGGCGACCGTGACCTCCACGGCCACCTCCCTCGTCTCCAACCTCACCGCCGTCGTCGCGACCGTCGTCGCCATGCTCGCACTCGACTGGCGGCTCACCCTCGTCTCGCTGCTCCTGCTGCCGGTCTTCGTCTGGATCAGCCGGCGCGTCGGCCGCGAGCGCAAGAAGATCACCACCCAGCGTCAGAAGCAGATGGCCGCCATGGCCGCGACCGTCACCGAGTCCCTCTCGGTCAGCGGCATCCTGCTCGGCCGCACCATGGGCCGCGCCGACTCGCTGACCAG
The DNA here is from genome assembly GCF_002156145.1 of Streptomyces sp. NRRL B-24572. NCBI lineage: Bacteria > Bacillati > Actinomycetota > Actinomycetes > Kitasatosporales > Streptomycetaceae > Streptomyces > Streptomyces sp. NRRL B-24572. The sequence continues at coordinate 10,863 of NZ_MWIG01000009.1, forward strand.
GTCCTTCGCCGAGGAGTCCGAGCGCCTCGTCGACCTCGAAGTGCGCTCCTCCATGGCCGGACGGTGGCGGATGTCCACCATCGGCATCGTCATGGCCGCCATGCCCGCCCTGATCTACTGGGCCGCCGGCATCGCCCTCGGCTCGGGCGGCTCGGAGATCTCGCTCGGCACGCTCGTCGCCTTCGTCTCGCTCCAGCAGGGCCTCTTCCGGCCCGCCGTCAGCCTGCTCTCCACCGGCGTGCAGGTGCAGACCTCCCTCGCGCTCTTCCAGCGCATCTTCGAATACCTCGACCTGCCCGTCGACATCACCGAACCCGACGAGCCGGTCCGGCTGGCGAAGATCCGCGGCGAGGTCGCCTTCGAGAAGGTCGAGTTCCACTACGACCCCGAGGGGCAGGGCCGCCCCACCCTGGACGGCATCGACGTGACCGTCCCCGCCGGCGGCAGCCTGGCCGTCGTCGGTCCCACCGGCTCCGGCAAGTCCACCCTCAGCTACCTGGTGCCCCGGCTGTACGACGTCACCGGCGGTCGCGTCACCCTCGACGGGGTCGACGTGCGCGACCTGGACTTCGACACCCTCGCCCGCGCGGTCGGCGTCGTCTCCCAGGAGACGTACCTCTTCCACGCCTCCGTCGCCGACAACCTCCGCTTCGCCAAGCCGGACGCCACCGACGAGGAGATAGAGGCCGCCGCGCGCGCCGCCCAGATCCACGACCACATCGCCTCGCTGCCCGACGGGTACGACACCCTCGTCGGCGAGCGCGGATACCGCTTCTCCGGCGGCGAGAAGCAGCGCCTCGCCATCGCGCGCACCATCCTGCGGGATCCTCCGGTGCTGATCCTCGACGAGGCGACCAGCGCCCTCGACACCCGGACCGAGCACGCGGTGCAGCGCGCCATCGACGCCCTGTCGGCCGGCCGCACCACGATCACCATCGCCCACCGGCTCTCCACCGTCCGCGACGCCGATCAGATCGTCGTCCTGGAGGCGGGCCGGATAGCGGAGCGCGGGACGCACGAGGAGCTGCTCGCCCGGGACGGGCGGTACGCGGCCCTGGTCCGCCGGGACGCCCGCACCGAACAGGCGAACGTGGGAGCGGTTGTTCCCCAGAACGTGTGATCGTGCCGGGATTCGTTGCTCAACTCCCGGGCGCCATCGGATGATTACGGAGTGCGAGCGACGGGCTGCAGACCGCGACCGCACACGTCCCACTGATGTACCTGTACGAGGAGAAGCACCACCATGAACGTCATCACCAACCTGCTCGCCGGCGTCCTCCACTTCCTGGGCTGGCTCGTCTGACGATCGCAGTGCCCGGCGCCGTCGGTCCCCCGTCCCAGGGGGCCGGCGGCGCCGCCGCGTGCGCGGTCGCCGGGTTCGCGCAACCGGCAGGTCAGACGGTCGGTGCGGTGACCCGGTCGCGGTCCAGGAGGCGGCGGATGTCGGAGACGGCCGCGCGGCCCGCCCGGTTGGCGCCGATCGTCGAGGCCGAGGGGCCGTAGCCGACGAGGTGGACGCGTTCGTCCCGTACCGCGCGCGTGCCCTCCACCTGGATGCCGCCGCCCGGCTCCCGCAGCCGCAGCGGCGCCAGATGGTCGATCGCCGCCCGGAAACCGGTCGCCCACAGGATGACGTCCACGTCGACCGTCCGGCCGTCGTCCCAGGCCACCCCGGCCGGGGTGATCCGGTCGAACATCGGCAGCCGGTCCAGGATCCCGCGCGCGCGTGCCGCGCGGATCGCGTCGTTGAGGGGGAGCCCCGTGACCGAGACGACGCTCTGCGGCGGCAGCCCGCGCCGCACCCGCTCCTCGACCAGGGCGACGGCCGCGCGGCCCTCCACCTCGCCGAAGGGGCCCTCTCGGTAGACGGGCTCGCGCCGCGTCACCCAGGTCGTCTCCGCAGCCACCTCGGCGATCTCCATGAGGTGCTGGGTGCCGGACGCCCCGCCCCCGACGACGAGCACCCGCTTCCCGGCGAACGCCTCGGGGCCCGGGTATCCGGAAGTGTGCAGCTGGCGGCCCCGGAAGGTCTCCTGCCCCGGGTAGCGCGGCCAGAACGGACGGTCCCAGGTGCCCGTCGCGTTGATCAGGGCCCGGGTCGCGTACACGCCCTCCGAGGTCTCGACCCGGAGCCGGCCGCCCTCGCCCTCCCGGACGGCCGTGACGTCGACGGGCCGGTGGACCCGCAGGTCGAAGGTCCGCTCGTACGTGTCGAAGTACGCGCCGATCACCTCCGAGGAGGGGCGCGCGGGATCGGCCCCGGTCAGCTCCATGCCGGGCAGCGCGTGCATCCCGTGGACCTTGCCGTACGTGAGCGAGGGCCAGCGGAACTGCCAGGCGCCGCCCGGGTTCGGGGCGTGGTCCAGGACGACGAAGTCCCGGTCCGGCTCCAGGCCGGCGCGCCGCAGGTGGAAGGCGGCCGAGAGCCCCGCCTGCCCGGCGCCGATGACGACGACGTCCACCGTCCTGACCTCTTCGAACCCGAAATCGTTCACGCTTCCACCAACCGGGGCGGGGGTGCGGTTCTTCCCGCACCCCCGCCGGCCGGGGACTAACGCCCGCCGGGCACGAGCAGTGGCGCACCGCCCGGAGCCGAGGCCGGGCGGCCGTTCGCCGCCGGCACGCCGAGCAACGGGGAGGCGGGGGCCGACGGCAGCAGTCCGCGCGCCGCGAGCTCGGGCGTCACGCCCTCGCCGAACCAGTACGCCTCCTCCAGGTGCGGGTAGCCGGACAGGACGAAGTGCTCCACGCCCAGGTCGTGGTACTCCTCGATCCGGTCCGCCACGTCCGCGTGGCTGCCGACGAGGGCGGTCCCGGCCCCGCCCCGCACCAGACCGACGCCCGCCCACAGGTTCGGCGAGATCTCCAGCCGGTCGCGGTCGAGCGAGCCGCCGCCGTGCAGCGCCAGCATCCGCTGCTGGCCGACCGACTCGCTCCGGCCGAGCAGCTCCTGCGCCGCGGCGACGGTCTCCGCGTCGAGATCGGAGAGGAGCCGGTCGGCCGTCGCCCAGGCCTCGCGCGCCGAATCGCGCGAGATCGTGTGCAGCCGGATCCCGAACCGGACCGTCCGGCCTCGTTCCTCCGCGAGCCGCCGGATCCAGTCGATCTTCTCCTTCACCTGCCACGGCGGCTCGCCCCACGTCAGGTACACGTCCGCGTGCTCCGCCGCGACCGGACCGGCCGCCGCGGACGAACCGCCGAAGAAGATCTCGGGCAGCGGGTCCGGCGGCAGCGCGGTGAGCCCGCCCTCGATCCGGAAGTGCTCGCCCTCGAAGTCGTACGGCCGCCCGCCCCACACGCCCCGCACCACCGAGAGGAACTCGGCCGTGCGCGCGTACCGCCGGTCGTGGTCGAGGTGGTCGCCGAAGCGGCGCTGCTCGGCCGAGTCGCCGCCGGTCACGACGTTGAGCAGCAGCCGTCCCCGGGTGATCCGCTGGTACGTGGCCGCCATCTGCGCCGCGAGCACCGGCGAGATCACCCCCGGCCGGAACGCCACCAGGAACTTGAGGCGTTCGGTGTGCTGGGCCAGCGCGACCGTCGTCAGCCAGGCGTCCTCGCACCACGTGCCGGTCGGGGTCAGCACGGCCTCGAAGCCCAGTTGCTCGGCCGCCTTGGCGATCTGGACGAGGTAGTCGACGTCGGGCGCGCGCACCCCGGACACGGCCCGGTCCCGGGTGATCCCGCCGTCCGTGTAGGCGTGCCGGTCGACGAGGGTCCGGCCGTCGCCGCCGGTCGGCAGGAACCAGTGCAGATGGACGGTCATCAGGAGGCCTTTCCGTAGCTGCGCGCCGGGGTCGTGGACGGCGGCAGGTCCTTGTTGAAGCGGGTGTCGACGTAGTCGGCGAAGCGGAACGTGCGGGGGATCAGCTTGAGTTCGGCGAAGGTGTCGGCGATCTTCTGCTCGGAGGCGATCGCCGCGTCGTCGAGGGCGACGGGGATACGGGTCCCGTTGCTGCGCTTCACGGCGGCCAGCGCCACCTCGTACGGCAGCCCGGTCTCCTTCGCCCAGGCCTTCGCCCAGTCCTCGGGGTGGTCGAACACCCAGCCCTGGGCGCGGCGCAGCCGATCGACGAGGTCGCCGATCGCCTTCGCCTTCTCCCGGTCGGCCAGCGCCGAGGGGGCCGCGACCTGGAAGCCGAGGCCGTTGACGAGGCCGCGCCCGTCGGTCAGCACCCGGCCCTTGCCGCTCAGCAGGACCTGGGAGGTGTACGGGTCCCAGACCGCCCAGGCGTCGACCTTGCCGCTGGTGAACGCGGCCAGGGCGTCGGCCGGCTGCAGCAGGCTGACCCGGACGTCGTCCAGCCCCAGGCCGGCCTTCCGGAGAGAGGAGATCAGCTGGAAGTGGGCGGAGCTCCCCTGGGCGACGGCGATCCGCTTCCCCTTCAGGTCCCGCGCGGTGCGCAGCGGCGAGTCCTTCGGCACGAGGACGGCCTCGCCCGCGGAGTCGCCGTGCGTCGACGCGACCACGGTGATCTTCGAGCCGGCGCCGGCCGCGAAGACGGGTGGGGTGTTGCCGACGGAGCCGAAGTCGACGGCCTTGGCGTTGATCGCTTCCAGGAGCGGTGGGCCGGAGGGGAACGTCGACCACTTGATCCGGTACGGGAGGTCGTCGAGCTCACCGGCGGCACGCAGCAGGGCCTCGGCGCCGCCCTTCTGGTCGCCGACGTTCAGGACGAGGGAGCCCTTGCCGTCGGAGTTCGTGGTGTCGCCGGCCGCGGAGGCACCGGAGCAGGCGGAGGCGAGCAGGGCGAGCGGCACGAGCAGTGCCGCGGCGGACAGACGGAAGGACTTCATGGTTTCTCCTCGGATGGAAGCTGTCAGAGGGTCGCGCTTGTGGCGAACTCGGCATCCGCCACGCCCAGTTCGGCGAGCAGACGGGTGCGGAGCGCGGCGAGCGCGGGATCGCCGGGGGAGCGGGGCCGGTCCAGGTCGACGGCGGTGTCGTACGCGATCACGCCGTCCCGCATCACCAGCGCGCGGTCCGCGAGCAGCAGCGCCTCGTCGACGTCGTGCGTGACGAGCAGCACCGTGCAGCCGCGCCGCTGCCACAGCTCGGCCACGAGCCGCTGGGCCTTGATCCGGGTCAGCGCGTCGAGCGCGCCGAACGGCTCGTCGAGCAGCAGCAGATCCGGATCGCGCACCAACGCCCGGGCGAGAGAGGCGCGTTGGGCCTCGCCGCCGGACAGGGTCTTCGGCCAGGCTCCCGAGCGGTGGCCGAGCCCCACCTCGGCGAGCGCCTTCTCCGCCACCGCGCGGTCCGGCTTCCCCGGCAGCCCGAGCAGCACGTTCCGCCAGACCTTCTTCCAGGGCATGAGGCGCGGGGCCTGGAAGGCGACCGCGCGGCGGCGCGGCACCAGGACCGTGCCGGAGACCTCCCGGTCGAGGCCCGCGAGGATCCGCAGGAGGGTCGACTTGCCGCAGCCGCTGTGTCCGAGGAGCGCCGTGAACTGCCCGGCGCGCAGGGTCAGATCGAGCCCGTCGACGACGGGACGCCCGTCGAAGGAGCGGGTGAGGCCCTGGACGGTCACTGCCCCGTGAAGGTCGGTCGCCATTGCAGCAGGAGCCTTTCGAGAGTGCGGACGAGGGCGTCGGCGAGCAGGCCGAGGAAGGCGTAGACGACCAGGCAGACGACGATCACGTCCGTGCGGAAGAACTCCCGCGCCTGGTTCATGAGGAAGCCGATCCCGGCGTCGGCGTTGATCGACTCGCCGAAGACGAGCGCGAGCCAGGCCGTGGCCAGGGAGTAGCGGAGGCCGGTCATCGCCCCGGGCAGCGCCCCCGGCAGGACGACGTGCCGGACCAGACCCCACCGGCCGAGCCCCAGGGACTCGCCCGCCTCGACGAGCCCCGCGTCGACGCCCCGGATCCCGGCGTACACGTTCAGGTAGAGGTGGAAGGCCACGCCGAGGGCGATCAGCGCGACCTTGGGCGCCTCGCCGATCCCCAGCCAGATGATGAACAGCGGGATCAGCCCGACCCACGGCACCGTCCGCAGCATCTGCACGGGGGCGTCGACGAGGTCCTCGCCGAGCCGCGAGAGCCCGGACACCAGGGCGAGCGCGATCCCCACCACCCCGCCGAGGAGCAGCCCCACGGCGACCCGGCGCAGCGAGACGCCCATCGCGGTCGGCAGCGTCCCGTCCCCGACCAGCTCGCCTGCGGCCCGGGCGATGGTCCCCGGCGAGGCGAGCACGTCCGCCGGAAGCACCCCCGCCGTACTGCTCGCCTGCCAGAGGACGAGCAGCAGCACCGGGCCCCCGGGCGGGAGTCAGGGACTCGACATCCGGCAAAGGCGATAGGTCGGGCGGGGAC
>NZ_MWIG01000090.1:0-14539 GCF_002156145.1 Streptomyces sp. NRRL B-24572
ACCCGCAGCAGCAGCCGGTCCAGCCCCCGTACGGCTACCCGACGCAGCCCCAGCAGCCGCAGTACGGCGGCTACGCCCAGCCCATGCCGCCCCCGGCACCCGGCGGCGGCAAGAAGCTGTCGGCGCAGCTGCAGATCGTCATCGCGGCGGCCGTCGCCGTCGTCCTGATCATCGGCGTCGGCATCTGGTACGCCAACTCCGGCGGCGGTGACGGGGGCAACGAGGCCAAGGGCTCGGGCGGCACCTCGCAGGGCACCGGCGGTGGCGGGACCACCGGCGGCAACGGGCTCGGCGGTGGCGGCAAGGAGAAGGTCCCGGCGAACACCAAGGCGAAGATGGCCTACACGGTCGCGGAGCCGAAGGTCGCGGACATCACCGACGTCTCCGGTTCCTGGCTCACGGACAAGGCGTTCGTGAAGCCGGGCGTGAACTCGCTCGTCGCGTACGACCTGGACAAGCCCACCGTCCTGTGGACGCTGCCGCTGACCGGCCAGGTCTGCGGCGCCTCGCGGCACGTCACCGCCGACAACAAGGCGGCGATCCTCTTCGAGGCCGCCAAGCGCGTGGCGCCCCGCTTCTACCAGAACTGCACCGAGGTCGGCGTGGTCGACCTGAACACCGGCAAGCTGCTGTGGTCCACCTCGGTCACCGGTGGCACCGCCGGCGACCAGAAGGTCCGGTTCAACGAGGTCACGCTCAGCGGGGCGACCGTCGCGGCCGGCGGCACCGACGGCGGCGCCGCCTTCGACCTCGCCAACGGCAACCCGCGCTGGAAGCCGCAGGCCAACGACCAGAACTGCTACGACATGGGCTACGGCGGCGGCGAGGGCCTCGTCGCGGTCCGCAAGTGCGGTTCGTACGACAGCCCGAACGTGCTGATCCAGAACCTCAACCCGACCACGGGCGCCCCGCTCTCGCAGTACAAGATGCCGCCCGGCGTGAAGTACGCCTCGGTCGTCTCCACCAAGCCGCTGGTCGTCGCGGCCGACGTCGGCGAGACCGCCGGCGACGGCAGCGGCATCTCGGACTTCTTCTCCATCGACGAGAAGACCGGGAAGCTGAAGGCGAAGATCACGGCGGACGCGGACCAGTACGCGGCCCGCTGCCGGGCGACCGAGGTCGAGTCCTGCACCCAGGCGCTCGTCGGCAACGGCCGTCTCTACGTGCCGACCGAGGAGCACGAGGGCAGCACCGGCGAGTACGGCAGCGAGACCAACGAGATCATCGCCTTCGACCTGGCCACCGGGCGCACGGCGCCGGAGAAGGCCGACGCCGGCGACGGGTTCACCTCCGTCCCGCTGCGGATGGACGGCGGCAACCTCATCGTCTACAAGGAGCCCCCCTACGACAAGGGCGGCCGGATCGTCTCGGTCGACGGCGGCACGATGAAGGAGACGCTGCTCCTGGAGAACCCGGCGGACAAGACGATCCACAACGCCGAGACCAGCTTCAGCCTCAACGGCGCCGAACTCCTCTACCGGGACGGCCGGTTCTTCATCTCGGAGACCATGGTCAGCAAGCCCCGGGAGTCGAGCTCGCCCAACGACATCAAGGAGTACCTGCTGGTCTCCTTCTCGGCCGGGCACTGACGGCCGGTACGACACGCGCGCGTGGGCCCCTCCGGATCACCGGAGGGGCCCACGCGCGTGTACGGGGGTGGTCAGCCCGAGACGGAGGAGTCGTCGATCGGGTTGTACGTGATCGTGGTGTTCCGGCACTCGTACCGGGTGTTGTTCTTCCACTTGCAGACCTCGACCCAGGCGGCCTTCGGGCTGTAGCCGGTGACGGCGTAGGTGGTGACGTTGACGCCGGTGCCGCTGCCGCCGGTCACATAGCGGTACGGCCAGTAGCGGGTGCCCTGGGCGTCGGACTGGGTGACCAGGCGGAAGGCGACGGCGTAGCCGTCCGGGTTGATGTCCTGGACGGACATCATGACCGGGTCGAGCCGGTCGGCGCGCCACTGCCAGCCGGCGACGACCTTGGCGTACGCGGTCGTCAGGTACACCTCGCTGGTCGGTGCGGCGGCCTCGGAGGTGCCGGCGGTGGCCGGGATCGCGAGGGCGGCCGCGACGGCGGCGAGCGCGACGGAGCGACGTCGCATGCGCATGCGTGTTCCTTTCGGTGGAAGTGAGTCGATCATGCCAGACATCTCCGTTTCGTACGGCGGAGATTGACGCCCCGTGAGGCGGGGGAAGCGTGTAATTTGCCGGTTTCAGGCCGCCGGGACATCCGGCCGGCCAGGAGGTAGGGGGGATGACCGGGATGGGCGTACGCCTCGTGGTGGTGGACGACCACCGCCTGCTCGCGGAGGCACTCGCCTCGGCGCTGAAGCTGCGCGGGCACCGGGTGCTCGCGGCGGCCGCGCCGGTGGCGGGGGCCGCGGAGCTGGTGGTGAGCCGGGCGCCGGAGGTCTGCCTCCTCGGCACGGCGGCGCCGGACGCGCCGGGGACCTTCGATCCGGTCGTACGGATCAAACGGGAGCGGCCGCAGGTGGCCGTCGTGGTGCTCGGCCCGGTGCCCTCGCCGCGCGGGATCGCGGCGGCGTTCGCGGCCGGGGCCTCGGGGTACGTCCGCCACGACGAGCGCATCGAGGGCGTCGAGCGCGCCCTGGTGAAGGCGCGGGCGGGGGAGCCGGCGGTGGCGCCGCAGCTGCTGCAGGGGGCCTTCGCGGAGCTGCTGCACCCCTCGGCGCAGCCGGACGACGAGGCGCAGCGGCTGCTCCGGCTGCTCACGCAGCGGGAGGTGGAGGTCCTGGTGCGGGTCGCGGAGGGCGAGGACACCCGGCTGATCGCGGCGGGCATGGGGATCGCGCCGAGCACGGCGCGGACGCATGTGCAGCGGGTGCTGATGAAGCTGGGGGTCGGTTCGCGCCTTGAGGCGGCGGCCCTCGCGGCCCGTACGGGGCTGCTCGACCGGGCGGTGCCGGGGCAGCGCGGCTCCTTCTGAGGTGACGCCCGAGGTGACGGCCTGAGGTGACGGCCCGAGGTGGCGGCCGGGACGGCGGCCTGAGGTGACGGCCGAGGCGACTGCCTGAGGTGACGGTGAAGCCGGGCCCCGCACCGGGGCCCGGCTTCACCATTGACTGTGATGTTTGAATGTGGTTTTTTGTGAGTGGTTCTGTTTGGTTCGCCCGGAGGGCACCCCCGTGAAGAAGACCGTCACCACGCTCGCCGACGGGCGCGAGCTGATCTACTACGACACGCGCGACGACGCCGTCCGCACCGCCGTCGACCCCCGCCCCCTCACCCCCGTCGTCTCCCGCTCCGAGATCCGGTACGACGAGCTCACCGGCGACCACGTCGCCGTCGCCTCGCACCGGCAGGCCCGCACCTACCTCCCGCCGGCCGACGCCTGCCCGCTCTGCCCCGCCCGGGGCGGCCGGGAGAGCGAGATCCCCGAGGAGGAGTACGAGGTGGTGGTCTTCGAGAACCGCTTCCCCTCCCTCTCCGGCGGCGTCGGTCGCTGCGAGGTCGTCTGCTTCACCGACGACCACACGGACTCCTTCGCCGACCTCACCGAGGAGCGGGCCCGGCTCGTCCTCGACGCCTGGACCGACCGCACCGCCGCGCTCTCCGCGCTGCCCGGCGTCGAGCAGGTCTACTGCTTCGAGAACCGCGGCGCGGAGATCGGCGTCACCCTGCCCCACGCGCACGGCCAGATCTACGCCTTCCCGTACGTCACGCCCCGCACGGCCGCCATGCGCCGCCGCGCCGACGAGCACCGCGCGGCGACCGGACGGAACCTCTTCGACGACCTCGTCGCCCGCGAGAAGGCCGACGCCGAGCGGGTGGTCCTGGAGACCGAGCACTGGATCGCCTTCGTGCCGTACGCCGCCCACTGGCCGTACGAGGTCCACCTCCACCCCAAGCGGCGGGTGCCCGACCTGCTCGCCCTCGACGAGGCGGCCCGCACAGAGTTCGCACAGGTCTACCTGGAACTCTTGAGGCGCTTCGACCGGATCTTCGGCCCGGACGAGCCGCCGACGCCCTACATCGCCGCCTGGCACCAGGCGCCGTTCACGGACGAGCGGCGCGAGGACTTCGGACTGCACCTGGAGCTTTTCACCGTCCGACGGGCCTCTGGCAAGCTGAAGTTCCTCGCGGGCACCGAGTCCGGCATGGGCGCTTTCATGAACGACATCCGGCCGGAGGACGCGGCCCGACGACTCCGAGAGGTGGCAGGCGCATGACGCGGAAGTATCTGGTGACGGGAGGGGCCGGGTACGTGGGCAGCGTGGTCGCCGCCCACCTCCTGGAGCGGGGCCACCGGGTCACCGTCCTCGACGACCTCTCCACCGGCTTCGCCGAAGCCGTCCCCGAGGGCGCCGAGTTCATCGAGGGCCGCATCCAGGACGCCGCGCGGTGGCTCGACGGCTCCTACGACGGCGTCCTGCACTTCGCCGCCTGCTCCCAGGTCGGCGAATCGGTCGCCAAGCCCGAGAAGTACTGGGAGAACAACGTCGGCGGCACCATGGCCCTGCTCGCCGCCATGCGCGCCGCCGGGGTCCGCAGGCTGGTCTTCTCCTCCACCGCCGCCACCTACGGCGAGCCGGAGACCGTGCCGATCACCGAGACCGCGGCGACCGCGCCCACCAGCCCGTACGGGGCGAGCAAGCTGGCCGTCGACCACATGATCGGCGGGGAGTGCGCCGCCCACGGCCTGGCCGCCGTCTCGCTGCGCTACTTCAACGTCGCCGGGGCGTACGGCGCGCTCGGCGAGCGGCACGAGCCCGAGTCCCACCTGATCCCGCTCGTCCTCCAGGTCGCCCTCGGCCGGCGCGAGGCGATCTCCGTGTACGGCGAGGACTACCCGACCCCGGACGGCACCTGCGTCCGCGACTACATCCACGTCGCCGACCTCGCCGAGGCCCACCTCCTGGCCCTCGACGCGATGACCGGCGGCGCCGTGCCGGCCGGCGAGCACCTGATCTGCAACCTCGGCAACGGCAACGGCTTCTCCGTCCGCGAGGTCGTCGAGACCGTCCGCAAGGTCACCGGCCACCCGATCCCGGAGATCACCGCCGAGCGCCGTCCCGGCGACCCGGCCGTCCTGGTCGCCTCCGCCGAGGCCGCCCGCGAGCGGCTCGGCTGGACGCCGTCCCGCCCGGACCTGGCCGATGTCGTCGCCGACGCCTGGGCGTTCGCCCGGCAGCAGGAGGGAACGCGCCCGTGACCGTCGCCGCCGACTTCGAGGCGCTGTACGGCGCCGCCCCCGACGGTGTCTGGGCCGCCCCCGGACGGGTCAACCTCATCGGGGAGTACACCGACTTCAACGACGGCTTCGTGCTGCCGCTCGCGCTGCCGCACACCACCGTCGCCGCCGTCTCCCGCCGCGAGGACGGCGTCCTGCGCCTGCACTCCGCCGATGTCGACGGCGGGATCGTCCAGCTGGAGGCCGACGCCCTGGAGCCGCTCTCCGGCGGCGGCTGGGCGGCCTACCCGGCCGGGGTGGTCTGGGCGCTGCGGGAGGCCGGGCACCCGGTCACCGGGGCCGACGTCCACCTCGCCTCGACCGTTCCGACCGGCGCGGGGCTCTCCTCCTCGGCGTCCCTGGAGGTCGTCACCGCGCTCGCCCTGAACGACCTGTTCGGGCTCGGGCTCTCCCGCCCCGAGCTCGCCCGGCTCGCCCAGCGCGCCGAGAACGCCTTCGTCGGCGTGCCCTGCGGCGTCATGGACCAGATGGCCTCCGCCTGCGCCGAGGAGGGCCACGCGCTCCATCTGGACACCCGGGACCTCTCGTACCGTCAGGTCCCCTTCGACCTGGCGCGCGAGGGGCTCCAGCTGCTCGTCGTCGACACCCGCGTGAAGCACGCGCTCGGAGACGGCGCGTACGCCGAGCGGCGCGCCGGGTGTGAAGCGGGTGCGCGGGCGCTCGGCGTCACCACCCTGCGCGAAGTGAGCGCCGCGCATCTGCCGGAAGCGCTCGCGCTTTTGAACGACGAGACGATTCTGCGGTACGTGCGGCACGTCGTCTCCGACAACGCCCGGGTCGAGCGGACCATCGCGCTGCTCGACGCCGGCGCCACCCGGGCCGTCGGCCCGGTCCTCACCGAGGGCCACGCCTCCCTCCGGGACGATCTGCGGGTCTCCTGTCCCGAGCTGGACCTGGTCGTCGAGGCGGCGAACGCGGCGGGGGCGCTCGGCGCCCGGATGACCGGCGGCGGCTTCGGCGGCTCGGCCGTCGTCCTCGTCGACACCGAGCGGGCGGAGGCGGTGTCCGCCGCCGTCGGGAAGGCCTTCGCCGAGGCCGGTCACGCGGCCCCCGGCATCTTCCCGGTGGTCCCGGCGGCGGGCGCGCGCCGCCTCTGAACGACCCTCCCGCACCACCGCTCGCGTTCCCACGACTTCGGACAGTTCCGCGAATCGGCCCCCACCGTGGCGCCCCGCCCCTACTCTGTTGGGCAGCGCCGGTGGGGGCCGGTGCTGTTCAGGGGGCGAGACCCGTCGGGTACGGCGCCAGAAGCGGGGTATGCAGTCAACGCGCGGCGGCGGCCGTGCGCTCGGCGGACCCGCCTCCGGCGCCGTACCCGCGTCGGTCCGTTCCTCGACACTTGGGAGTGTCCGTGGCACGCATCCGCGTCCTGGTGGTGGACGACCACCGCATCTTCGCCGAATCGCTGGCCGCCGCCCTCGCGGCGGAGCCCGATGTCGACGTCGCCGCCGCCGGCAGCGGCCCGGCGGCCCTGCGCTGCCTGGAGCGGGGCGCGGCGGAGGGCCGCAGGTTCGACGTGCTGCTCGTCGACGCCGAGCTGGGCGCGGGGCCCGCCGGGCCGGCCGTGGCGCGCGCGGTGCCCGAGGACGCGGAGGGCTCCGTGGACGGGATCTCGCTGGTCACGGGCGTACGACGGCTGCAGCCCGCGCTCCGCACGGTCGTCCTCGCGGAGAAGGACGACCCGCGCCGGGCCGCGCTCGCGCTCCAGGCCGGGGCCTCCGGCTGGGTCGCGAAGGACTGCTCGCTGCAGCGGCTCCTCGCCGTCGTGCGGGGGGTGCTGCGGGACGAGACGCATCTGCCGCCCGCACTGCTCACGGGCGTCCTGCGGGAGCTGACGGCGGCCCGCAAGCACCGGACGGACAGCGAGCGGCTCGTGGAGTCGCTGACCCCGCGCGAGCGGGAGGTGCTGCGCTGCATGGTCGCGGGCCTGGGCCGCAAGGCGGTCGCCGAGCGCCTCTTCCTCTCCCCGCACACCGTCCGTACGCACATGCAGAACGTGCTTGGAAAGCTGGGCGTGCACTCGACGCTGGCGGCGGTGGCGCTGGCCCGCCGGGCGGGCGTGGGCCCCGCGGAGCCGGTGCTACCCGGGGATGTTGTCGAACGGGGCGGTCAGCCGGCGTAGCAGCGAGGCCAGTTCGCCGCGCTGGGCGCCGGAGAGCTGGGCCAGGATGGCGCGCTCCTGGGCGAGGAGTCCGGCGAGCGCCTCGTCGGCGCGGTCGCGGCCCTCGGGGGTGAGCCGGACCAGGACCCCGCGCCGGTCGCTGGGGTCGGGGAGCCGCTCGACGAGGCCCTTCTTGGTGAGCCGGTCGATGCGGTTGGTCATGGTGCCCGAGGTGACCAGGGTCTGGGTGAGGAGCTGGCCGGGGGAGAGCTGGTACGGGGCTCCGGCGCGGCGCAGCGAGGTGAGGACGTCGAACTCCCAGGGCTCCAGCTGGTGCTCGGAGAAGGCGAGTCGACGGGCGCGGTCGAGGTGGCGGGCGAGCCGCGAGACACGGCTGAGCACCTCGAGCGGTTCCACGTCGAGGTCGGGGCGCTCGCGGCGCCATGCTGCGACCAGTCGGTCGACCTCGTCCTCCATGTCGATCAGTGTAGAGGGTCTGTTGACATAAAGTCTCTTGTGTTCGAGTTTCTTGAGATCAAGTATCTTGGTCTCAAGATATATTTTCCTGGACTATGGGGAAGGGACCCCGCCGGAACTCGTTCCGCTTCGGCAACTCGTGCCAGCAAGGGGGCTTCGAACATGCATTCCGTGGAAACCGCCGCACCGACCTGGGATCCGCAGCAGTACCTCCGTCACTCCGGCCACCGCACCCGCCCGTTCCTCGACCTGCTCGCCCGAATACCGCAGCTGCCCGCCCAGGACAGGCCCGCCCGCATCGCCGACATCGGCTGCGGACCCGGCAACGTGACGGTCCTCCTCGCCGACCGGTGGACCGACGCCCACATCACCGGCTTCGACCTCTCGCCCGAGATGCTGGAACGCGCCGAGAAGGACTGGTCGGGCACCACCCGGGGCGGCGGCTGGCTCGACTTCCGCCCCGCCGACGCCGCCCACTGGATCCCCGACGAGCCCTACGACCTGATCGTCTCCAACGCCGCCCTCCAGTGGGTCCCCAACCACCCCGAGTCCTTCGCCGTCTGGATCGACGGGCTCCGCCCCGGCGGCACCCTCGCCTTCCAGGTCCCCGGCAACTTCACCTCGCCCAGCCACGCCCTGCTCGGCGAACTCTGCGAGACCCCCGAGTGGCGGGCCCGCCTCGGCGACCAGGGCCGCCGCTTCGTCCACATCCTCGACACCGCCGACTACCTCACCCGCCTCACCGACCTCGGCTGCGAGACGGACGTCTGGGAGACCACGTACTGCCAGCTGCTCCAGGGCGAGGACCCCGTCCTCGACTGGGTCAAGGGCACCGCGCTGCGGCCCGTCCTCACCACCCTGGCCGACGACCAGGAGGCGATCGACGCCTTCCTCGCCCAGTACCGCGCGCTCCTCCGCGAGGCCTACCCGCCCGGCCCGCACGGAACGGTCTTCCCCTTCCGCCGGATCTTCGCCGTCGCCCGCAAGAAGCCCTGAAGGGCGTGAACGCGAGGGCGCCCCGTGCCGGACTCGGAGTCCGGCACGGGGCGCCCTCGGGTCCCGGGGGTGTCAGGACACGCTGTTGTAGATGCTCCAGCCCGAGCCGAGGCCGGTCCGGAGGGAGAACTTGGCGGGGGCGGTGTTGAGGTAGCGGTAGAGGTCGCCGCCGGAGGTGATGCCGAGGAGGTCGGCCTTGCCGTCGGCGTTGAGGTCGCCGGGGGCGACGAGCTTGGTGTACGTGTTCCAGCCGCTGCCGATGAACTTGCGGGTCCCGAACGGCGTGGTCGCGACACCCGTGCCCGGGTACAGGTACAGGTCGCCGCCGGAGGTGCGGGCCAGCAGGTCCGTGCGGCCGTCGCCCGTGTAGTCACCCGCGCCGAGGAGCTTGTTGTACCCGCCCCAGCCGCTGCCGACCTTGATGCGGGAGGCGAACGCCGTGCCGGCGCCGTTGCCCTTGTACAGGTACAGGTTGCCGGAGGTGTCGCGGGCCAGCAGGTCGCCCTTGCCGTCGCCCGACAGGTCGCCCGGGCCGACGAGGGCGTTGTACCCGCCCCAGCCGCTGCCGATGCGGACGCCGTCGATGTAGAGGGTGCCCTGGTAGACGTACGACATGTCCGACGAGGCGTCCATGTTCATCGAGGACAGGTGCGTGAAGTCGGCCCCCGCCCAGCCGCCCGTGTCGCCGAACTGGCTGCGGGGGGCCAGCTTGCCGCCGGTCGTGACGCCGTACCAGAACATGGTCCCGGCCTTGTCCCGCGCGAAGACGCCTTCCTTGTTGCCCATGACCGGGTTGTTGCCCGCCCCGCCGAACTGCGGGACGGGCTCCCAGCCGCCCGTCTCGCTCAGCTGCTCGCGGGCCGCGAAGGTGCCGTCGCCCTTGCCGGTGTAGTACCAGAGCGTGCCCTTGAGGTCGCGGGCGATCAGCTCGCCGCTGCCGTCGCCGTTGTCGTCGCCGACGGGGAACATCTGGTTGTAGACGCCCCAGCCGCCGCCGATGGACCTGCGGGTCGCGAACGGCGTGGCCTTGTCCCCCGTACCGGCGTAGAACCACAAGGTGCCGTCGCTGCCGCGGGCCAGCAGGTCCGCCCAGCCGTCGCCGTTGTTGTCGCCGATGCCGACGAGCTGGTCGTACGTGTTCCAGCCGCTGCCGAGCCTCACCCGCGCGGAGAACGGCGCGGTGCGGTTGCCGGTGGCGTAGTACAGCCACAGGGTGCCGTCGTGGTCGCGGGCGACCAGGTCCGCGCGGCCGTCGTCGTTCACGTCACCGGGCGCGACGAGCTTGTTGTAGATGCCCCAGCCGTAGCCCCGCCAGACGACCGTTCCCTTGGTGGGCGTGGCGTCCGCGTACAGGCTGAGCGTGCCCGTCTGCGACAGCATGAGGACCTCGGGACCGCTGGCGTTCCCGTCCTGGTTGCCGATCGGGACGATGTCCTTCGGCGGCTCGGAGACGGGCGCGAACTGCCCGCCGCCCGAGCCCGTGGCCGTGTGGACGCTGCCGTCCCATTCGCGGTAGATGAAGTCGCTGCTGCCGTCGCCGTCGAAGTCCGACAGCTGAGGAGAGGCACCGACGCCGGTGGCCGCCGCGGTGCCCGCGCGGGTCGCGCCGGCCGTCGGACGGGTCGGCGACGGCGAGGTGAAGCCGGCCACCGGCTTCTCGACGACCGGGTACGGCGCCGGAGTGCCGGTGGAGGCGGAGGCCGGGCCCGCCAGGAGCATGCCGGCGGAGAGGACGAGCGCGGTGCAGGTGGCGAGCCGACGCGCGCGCGTGGAGTGCGGGAAAGACAAGAGATCCCCCCCAGGGATCAGAGGTGCGACGGAACCGGACGGGGGGCTCGCACAGCAGGGAACGGCGTCGGCGCGGCCGGCGGTGGCGGCCGCGCGGAGACGACCTCGTTCACAGGTCGGGAGCACCCCCTCGTCGGATGCTGGACGGAGTCTACTCACGCGCGCGGGCGCCCCGCACCGGGGTTCCGGTGCGGGGCGCCCGAGGCCACGTCAGTACAGGTTGGCGTAGGTCTGGAAGCCGTAGCCGATCTTCACCCGGGAGGTGATGGCGGCGCTGGTGCCCGTGCCCAGGTACCGGTACAGGTCGCCCGCCGCGGTCACCCCGAGCAGGTCGGCCCTGCCGTCGCCGTTCAGGTCGCCCGGCGTCGCCAGCTTGGTGTACGTGCCCCAGCCCGTGCCGATCCGCACGCGCCCGGCGAACGGCGCGGTGCGGTTGCCGGTGCCCTTGTACAGGTACAGGTTGCCGGACCCGTCACGGACCACGACGTCCGCGCGCCCGTCGCCCGAGAAGTCGCCCGCGCCGAGGATCCGGTTGTACGCGCCCCAGCCGCTGCCGACCTTGATCCGGGAGGCGAGGCCCGTGCCCGCGCCGTTGCCCTGGTACAGCCACAGGACACCGGAGGTGTCCCGGGCCAGCAGGTCGGACTTGCCGTCGCCGGACAGGTCGCCCGGGCCGGCGAGCAGGTTGTAGACCTGCCAGCCGCCGCCGAAGTCGTGGCTGTTGCTGGAGTTGTAGAGGTGCCCCTGGTAGATCTCCAGGAGGTCGGCGAACGCGCCCTCGTCCAGGGCGGAGACGTACGAGAGGTTCGCGCCGGCCCAGCCGCCGGTGGAGCCCCACTGCGCGCGGGCGGTGAGCTTGCCGTTGTTCTGGTCGCCGTACCAGAAGAGCGTCCCGGCCTTGTCGCGGCCGAGGAACCCGCTCCTGCCGGCGGTCGGGATGTTGCCCGCCCCGCCGAACTGGTCCACGCTGAGCCAGCTGCCGGAGAGCTTCACCGGCGCCGAGTACGAGCCGTTGCCGAGACCGCTGTAGGCCCAGAGCGCACCGGACTGGTCACGGGCGAGCAGATCGGCCCTGCCGTCACCGTTGCGGTCGTCGGGGGCGACGATCTGGTTGTACGCGTTCCAGCCCCGGCCGATCTCCCGGGGCGCCTTGAACGGCGCCGCCGGGTTGCCGGTGCTGCCGTAGAAGTACAGCCGGCCGTCCGTGGTGCGGGCCACGACGTCGCCGCGGCCGTCGCCGTCGTTGTCGCCGATGCCCACGAGCTGGTCGTAGACGCCCCAGCCGGCGCCGACCTTCGCACGGCCGGCGAAGGGTGCCGTCGGCACGCCGGTCGCCCGGTAGTAGTAGAGCTCGCCGTTGTACTGCCGGGCCAGCAGGTCAGCCCTGCCGTCACCGTCGACGTCACCGGGCGAGAACACCTTGTTGTAGATGTTCCAGCCGTTGCCCGACCAGGTGAGCGAGCCGGAGGTCGCGGTGGCCTCCGCGTACAGCCGGAGCACGCCGTTCCGGGAGACCGCGAGCAGCTCGGGCCTGCCCGTGCCGTCCTGGTCTCCGAGCGGAACGAGGTCGAGGTTGTGGGTGAGGAGCGAGTCGGCGGTCTCGAACTTGACGGCCGCCGCCGTGGCGGTCGGCGCGACGTACGTCCGGCCGTCCTGCTTGCGGTGGATCAGATCGGTCCTGCCGTCGCCGTCCACGTCGAAACGGGACGGCACGACGGCCGTCGCCTCGGCGGCACGGGCCTCGCCCGTCCCGACGGCCGGCTGCGACATGTCCAGCTTCGGCGTCGTCGTGTCGGCGATCAGCGGCTGCTCCAC
The DNA here is from genome assembly GCF_002156145.1 of Streptomyces sp. NRRL B-24572. Lineage (NCBI taxonomy): Bacteria > Bacillati > Actinomycetota > Actinomycetes > Kitasatosporales > Streptomycetaceae > Streptomyces > Streptomyces sp. NRRL B-24572. The sequence continues at coordinate 12,389 of NZ_MWIG01000090.1, forward strand.
GACCGGCCGCGGCGGCCGCGGCGCGGATTCGGCCACGGCGGGAGACGCAAGCAGCATGCCGGCGGAGAGGGCGAGCGCGGTGCAGGTGGTGACACGACGAGCACGCCCGGAGAAAACGGAACGCAAAAAGATCCCCCCCAGGGATCGCATGATCAACGGCCGGGCACAGGGGTCCGCGACGCCTCCGCAGGCGGCACGCCGCACGAAGGGCGAACACCCTCCCGGATGTGGAAGGAGCGTACCGCCCCGGTACGGCGGACGATCAACGGATATCCCCGGCAACCGGGCCCCCTCCCGATTGCCGGACCCGCACCTTGCGGCGCCCCGCCCGCCGTCAGTTCTTCCGGTGCCCTATCAACCGCGGCTTCTGCTCCAGACCGTCGAGCCCGTGCCACGCCAGGTTCACCAGATGCGCCGCGACCTCCGACTTCTCCGGCTTGCGGACGTCCAGCCACCACTGGCCCGTCAGCGCCACACTGCCCACCAGCGCCTGCGCGTACAGCGGCGCCAGCTTCGGGTCGAAGCCCCGGGCCTTGAACTCCAGGCCCAGGATGTCCTCCACCTGCGTGGCGATGTCACTGATCAGCGACGCGAACGTGCCCGTCGACTGCGCCACCGGCGAATCCCGTACGAGGATCCGGAACCCGTCCGTGTAGTTCTCGATGTAGTCGAGCAGCGCGAACGCCGCCTGCTCGAGGAGCTCCCGCGGATGCCCCGCCGTCAGCGCCCCCGTCACCCCGTCCAGGAGCTGGCGCATCTCACGGTCGACCACGACCGCGTACAGCCCCTCCTTGCCGCCGAAGTGCTCGTACACCACCGGCTTGGAGACCCCGGCCTTCGCCGCGATCTCCTCCACCGACGTGCCCTCGAAGCCCTTCTCCGCGAAGAGCGTGCGACCGATGTCGAGCAACTGCTCCCGGCGCTCCGCGCCCGTCATCCGCACCCGGCGGCTCCGCCGGGGCTTCTGCTGCTCTCCGCCGCTGCCGCCGTTACCGTCGGTCCTGCCCTCGATCGCCACGTCTTCCATCATGCCGCGTCTGCGGACGCGGTCTGGCGCCGGGCTTCGATGCGGGACTTCGCCGGCCAGCGCACATCGCTCGCCCAGCCCAGCTGCTCGAACCAGCGGATGAGCCGCGCACTGGAGTCGAGCTGGCCGCGCAGCACCCCGTGCCGGGCCGACGTCGGGTCCGCGTGGTGCAGGTTGTGCCAGGACTCGCCGCAGGACAGCACCGCCAGCCACCACACGTTGCCCGAGCGGTCACGCGACTTGAACGGACGCTTGCCGACCGCGTGACAGATCGAGTTGATCGACCACGTCACGTGGTGGAGCAGCGCCACCCGGACGAGGGAGCCCCAGAAGAACGCCGTGAAGGCGCCCCACCACGACATCGTCACCAGACCGCCCACCAGCGGCGGGATCGCGAGCGACACGACCGTCCACAGCACGAACTGGCGCGAGATCTGCCGGATCGCCGGATCCTTGATCAGGTCGGGCGCGTACTTGTGCTGCGGCGTCTGCTCCTCGTCGAACATCCAGCCGATGTGCGCCCACCACAGGCCCTTCATCAGCGCCGGCACCGTCTCGCCGAACCGCCACGGCGAGTGCGGGTCGCCCTCTGCGTCCGAGAACTTGTGGTGCTTGCGGTGATCCGCCACCCAGCGCACCAGCGGCCCCTCCACGGCCAGCGAACCCATGATCGCGAGCGCGATCCGCAGCGGCCGCTTCGCCTTGAAGGAACCGTGCGTGAAGTACCGGTGGAAACCGATCGTGATCCCGTGGCAGCCGATGTAGTACATGACCACCATCAGACCCAGATCCAGCCAGCTCACCCCCCAGCCCCAGGCCAGCGGCACCGCCGCGAGCAGCGCCAGGAACGGCACCGTGATGAACAGCAGCAGGGTGATCTGCTCGATCGAACGCTTGCTGTCCCCGCCCAGCGTGGCGGAGGGCAGGGCCGCGGTGTCGTCCGGCGCCGCGGACGCCGACGTCAGCTCGGGGCTCATGGTCATGTAGGTCCCTGGGGGGTGAGTGAAGACAGGGGAAACGCGTCGAAGCGCGAAGCCGTGGCTACGCCTCCGTAACCTACGGCGTCGTAAGTATGGCAGCGCCGTGGCGCGCGGCAAGAGGGCACGAAGAGGGGAGGGCCCGCC
>NZ_MWIG01000900.1:0-2701 GCF_002156145.1 Streptomyces sp. NRRL B-24572
ATGACGGCGGTGTTCTCGTTCGAGGAGAACAGCTCGGGGTGGGGGGAGACGTACTTGACGTCCGCGTGGCGCGTGACCGCCCAGTACCCGCCGTCCGCGAAGCCGGTGACGCCGGCCGGCTGGGGGCACCACCACACGGGCGCGGTCTGCCGCAGCCGGGCGAACTCCGGGAAGGGGACGCGGTCGCGGAGCAGATCGGGGTCGGTGGCGTCGAACCCCTCGGGGAGCCCCTGGGAGAGACCGTCGGGGAGTCCCTCGGGGAGCCGTCCTTCGGGGATCCCTTCGGGGGTCCCGCCGGGGAGGTGGGGGCAGGCGGCCATCGGCAACACTCTCCAAATCTGATGGGCCATCAGAAGTTGCCGGGAAAGTTAGTAACGAGTTCTACAAGTAGCAAGGGGCGGAGCGGGAACTGTTGCTTCCCGGACCCTTGCGTACCGGCGGTAGCAGTCATAAGACTGCACTCAGAACTAGAACGCGTACTAGTTCCCCGTGACGCCGACCGACCGGGGTGCCGGGACACCCCGTCCGGTCGAGGAGAGGACGAGCTCATGGCCGCGGAACCCGTCATCGTCGAAGCCGTACGCACCCCCATCGGCAAGCGCGGAGGCGCGCTCGCCAACCTCCACCCCGCCTACCTCCTGGGCGAGACCTACCGCGAACTCCTCGGCCGCACCGGCATCCACGCCGACTGCGTCGAGCAGATCGTCGGCGGTACGGTCACCCATGCCGGCGAGCAGTCCATGAACCCGGCGCGCACCGCCTGGCTCACCATGGGCCTGCCCTACGAGACGGCCGCCACCACCGTCGACTGTCAGTGCGGCTCCTCGCAGCAGGCCAGCCACATGGTCGCCAACATGATCGCGGCCGGCGTCATCGACATCGGGATCTCCTGCGGCGTCGAGGCCATGTCGCGCGTCCCGCTCGGTTCCGGTTCCAAGCACGGGCCCGGCAAGCCGTTCCCCGACGAGTGGAACGTCGACCTGCCCAACCAGTTCGAGGCCGCCGAGCGCATCGCCCGCCGCCGCGGACTCACCCGCGAACGCGTCGACTCCCTCGGCCTGCTCTCCCAGGAACGGGCCGCCGTCGCCTGGTCCGAGGAGCGCTTCAAGCGCGAGACCTTCGCCGTCCAGGTCCCGACGACGGAGGCCGAACAGGCCGCGGGGCAGGGCATGTGGCGGCTCGTCGACCGCGACGAGGGCCTGCGCGACACCACCATGGAGGGCCTGGCCCGCCTCAAGCCCGTCATGCCCACCGCGATCCACACCGCCGGGAACTCCTCCCAGATCTCCGACGGCGCCTCCGCCATCATGTGGGCCTCCAAGCGCATGGCCCGCGCCCTGAAGCTGAAACCGCGCGCCCGGATCGTCGCCCAGGCCCTCGTCGGCGCCGACCCGCACTTCCACCTCGACGGTCCGATCGACGCGACGCGGGCGGTGCTCGGCAAGGCCGGGATGTCGCTCAAGGACATCGACCTCGTCGAGATCAACGAGGCCTTCGCGTCGGTGGTGTTGAGCTGGGCGCAGGAATTCGACCGGGACTTGGACGGTCTCGTGAAGGTCAACGTCAACGGCGGCGCCATCGCCCTCGGCCACCCCGTCGGCGCCACCGGCGCCCGGCTCATCGCCACCGCCCTGCACGAACTGGAGCGCACCGACAAGGAGTTCGCGCTCGTCACCATGTGCGCGGGCGGGGCACTCGCGACCGGGACCATCATCCAGCGGCTCTGACCGCCTCCTCGGCGAGAGACGCGAGGTACGCGGCGGCCGAGGGCTCCTGCGCCAGGGCCGCCGCCTGGCCGGCCCAGAGGTTCACGTACTCGGGCCGGCCCTGCTCCGCCGCGGCCCGCCGCACCGGACCCATCAGCGCGTTCTGCACGGGATACGGCGGTACGTGTTCCTCGTGGGCCGCCATGTCCCGGACGAAGCCGTTCGGGATGCCCCGCGCCGTGCGCCCCGAGAAGAGCCGGGTGAGCACGGTCGTCCGCGCCTCCGGGGTGCCGAGGATCCGCCGGTGCACCTCGCTCGCCCCCGACTCGCGCGCGGCCAGGAAGCCGGTGCCGACCTGGACGGCGTCCGCGCCGAGCGCGAGCGCTGCGGCGACCCCGCGCCCGTCGGCGATCCCGCCCGCCGCGACCACCGGGACCGAGACCGCGTCCGCCACCTGCGGGACGAGCGAGAAGGTGCCGACCAGGGACTCCCGTACGGGACGGAGGAACGCACCCCGGTGCCCGCCCGCGTCGCTGCCCGAGGCGACGACCGCGTCCACCCCGGCCGCCTCCAGGGCCACCGCCTCCTCCACCGTCGTCGCGGTGCCGACCACGACGATCCCGCGCCGCCGGGCCTCGGCGACCAGGCGGCGCGGCGGCAGGCCCATGACCAGGCTGATCACCGGCGGGGCGGCCGCGATCAGGGCGTCCAGCTGCGCGTCGAAGTCGGGCCAGGACCGGACGTCCTCGGCGCTCGGGGGACGTACCCCCAGCTCCTCGTAGTACGGACGCAGCCGCTCGACGTGCTCGGCGAGCGCGGCGGCCGGGAGCTCGGTGCGCTCGCCCTCCTGCGGCACCCACAGGTTCACGGCGAAGGGGCGGCCGGTCGCGGCACGGAGCTTCGCCACGAGCGCGGTGATCTCCTCGGGGGTGTGGATGTGCGCCCCGTACGAGCCCAGGCCGCCGCCCTCGGAGACGGTCGCGGCCAGCTCGACG
>NZ_MWIG01000901.1:0-5105 GCF_002156145.1 Streptomyces sp. NRRL B-24572
CGGACCCGGCACGACCGGTCGCGACGCCCTCCGCCGTGCTGCCGTCGGCCATGGTCTGCTCGAACGTGGAGGCCCAGGGGCCGAGGACCTGCGCGGGGGCGTGCGTCTTCGTCCCGCCGTCGGCTCCGACGGTGGTGAAGCGCTCGACGTGCAGCGTCTGGGTGTGGTGCGCGCCGTCGGCGACCGTGCCGGTGAGCTCCAGGTCCGTGAGGGTGAGGAGGCCGCCGGAGCCGGGGGTGCCGTCGGCGCCGGGCACGGCGCCCTCGGCGGCCAGGTCGAGGGTCAGCCGGTGCGTGCGGCCGTCGGAGGGCAGCGGCCCCAGGTCCCGCCGGTACGGGACGCCGCTCGGGTCCTCCAGGACGGCGCCGACCCGGGCGTCGGGCGTGCCGGCGGGCGCGGTCGTCCGCAGGTCGACCGTGAGCGTGCGGGTTCCGGCGGGCAGCGCGAGACCGGTGCCGGCGAAGGCCTTGGGGGTCAGCGGGGCGAGCAGGGCCGGGGCCGGGACGGCCGAGAGGTCGGAGCGGAGGAACAGGCCGCCCGCGTTGCGGGTGTCCACGGCCAGGACGACGGCGTTCTTCCCGGCCACGTCCAGGGAGGCGCGGTGCACCGGGGCCACCGCCCTGACGCCCGGCACGGCGGCGAGGCGTTCGGTCTGCGTCGGCTCGCCGAAGCCCGCGCCGAGGACGCGGATGTCCGTACCGGCGCGGAAGTCGGCCTGGTCGCGCTGCGAGCGCCCCCACGAGCCGCTCTGCCCGATGGCCAGCATGCCCATCGCCACGGCGAGGACCAGGAGGAGGACGGGGCCGGCGCCGCGCAGCGGCCGGCGGCTGAACTGCCAGCCCGCGAGGGCGGCGGAGAGCCCGCGCCCGCCGGCCGCGCGCCGCTCGGCCAGCTTGGCGGCGGGCGGCAGCAGACGCAGCGTCAGGACGGTGCCGGCGAGCAGGGCGAGGGCGGGTGCGGCGATGAGCACCGGGTCGACGGAGCCACCGCCCGCCTCGTCCGCGCCGAGGGTGCCGCCCGCGGCGGACGGCCGCTGGAGCTGCCAGTACGCGACGCCCGCGATGGCGAGGAGGCCGAGGTCGGCCCCGGCCCGTACCGGAGCGGGCAGGGAGGCCGAGCGGGCCTTGCGCAGCGAGACGACGGAGCCGTCCCCGGCGGCGAGCGCGGGGGCGACGACGGCTGCGGCGCAGCAGAGCGCGACCACGGCGGCGACCAGCCACACCTGGGCCGAGGGCGAGGTGTCGAGGTGCACCCCGAGTTCGGAGAGCGCGGACCGCTCGGCGAAGAGCCGGGTCAGCGGGCCGGACAGGAGCGGGGCGGCGAGCGCTGCGGGCAGGGCGAGCAGCAGCGCCTCGGCGGCGGCGAGCCCGGCGATCCGGCGCCGCGAGCCGCCGCGGGCCCGCAGCAGGGCCGTCTCGCCGGAGCGCTCGGTGCTGAGCAGCCGGGCGACGAGCAGCAGCGCGTACGCGGCGAGCAGCACCAGCTGCACGGCGACGATCAGGAGGGTGGTGCGGGAGACGAGCAGGGCCCGCTGGGTCTGGTCGAGGACGGTGGGGAGCGCGGTCGACGCGGAGATCGTCGTCCCGAAGGCGTCCCTGGCGTCGGCCAGCTCCTTCGGGCCCTCGGTCGCCGCGGCGCGCAGGGCGTCCATCCGGTCCGTGGTGAAGCCGGTGTAGTCGGCGGAGCCGAGCCAGGTGGTGTCGCCGGGGCTCAGCGCCCCGGAGGTGAGGACGGCCGGGTCGACGTGCAGCGGTCCGTACGTGGTGAACGCGACGGTCCGCACGCCGCGGCCGCCCGCCGGGTCCAACTGCCAGTACAGGTCGGCGGTGTCGACCGGCTTGTAGACGCCGGTGATCCGGGCCTTCACCTTCCGGTTCAGCAGCCGGTCGGTGAGGTCGAGGACGGTGCCGGGGCCGATCTTGAGCCGCCGGGCCGCCTCCTCGGGCAGCGCCGTCTCGATCACGCCCCCGGCCCGGGCGGGGGAGGGCCAGGAGCCCTTGACGAGGGACAGCCGCGAGCGGTCGAGTGCGGCGAACTGCGTCAGGTCGGGGTCGCCCTTGCGGGCGGCGGGCGGCTGGAGGTTCCGGGGCAGCGCGTACGGCCCCGAGCGTTCGAGCCGTCGTACGGTCACCGGCAGCCCGTCGAAGGTCTTCCGCATGCCGTCCTCGACGGCGGCCTCGGCGCCGGCCCGCTTCCCGGCCGGTATCTGCCCGCTCACGAGCATCGAGGCGGCGGCCGCGGACCGGCCGCGCAGTCCGGCCTGGAGCGCGGCGTCCCCGATCGCGCCGGAGAAGGCGGCGAGGGTGGCGAGCACCGAGGTCGTCAGGAGCACGGCGAGCAGTGCCGCGGAGAGCAGCAGCCGGTGTGCCCTGACGCGCAGAAATACGAACCCCGTCACCCGTCCCCCTGGACCCGCTGAAGTTTCCTCGGATGCTTTCAGAGGGCACGCGTCACGGGTAACCGCTTTCACCCGGACCTTGATTGGATCGTGACCGTTATTCGGCGTTCCGTGTCCGGAACGTTTCAGTCCGTGGAGGAGCCGCTAGCCCGCCGTGTTCACCATCGACGCGGCCGCGTACGTCAGATAGCGCCACAGCTCGCTCTCGTGCTCCGGGGCGAGGTCGAGCGAGTCGAGGGCGTCGCGCATGTGGCGGAGCCAGGCGTCGTGGGCGGCCTGGTCCACGGTGAACGGGGCGTGGCGCATGCGCAGGCGGGGGTGGCCGCGGTGGTCGCTGTAGGTGCGGGGGCCGCCCCAGTACTGCATGAGGAAGAGGGCGAGGCGCTCCTCGGCCGGGCCGAGGTCCTCCTCGGGGTACATCGGGCGCAGCAGCGGGTCCGCCGCGACGCCCTCGTAGAAGCGGTGGACCAGGCGGCGGAACGTCTCCTCGCCGCCGACCTGCTCGTAGAAGGTCTGCTCCTGCACTGTTTCCCCGGGAATCTCGTTCACCGTTCCATCGTCTCAGATGCCCGGCCGAGGACCGGAGGCTTAGGACCACCTGTACGGGCGGTCGACCGGGGCCCGGTGGGGCGGGAGAGTGGGGGCATGGGTGCGGTGCGGGACGAGTTCGCCGAGGCCGGCGCGCGGGAGCGGCGCGCGCTCGTGCGGGAGATCGAGGCGGACGGCCTGCTGACCGACCCCGCCTGGCGGGCCGCCTTCGCCGAGGTGCCGCGCCACCTCTTCGTCCCGTACTACTACGTCTCCGCCCCCGACGGCTACGAGCGGCTCTGGTACGGCGACCCCGATCCGGAGCGGCGGGACCGCTGGCTGCGCGGGGCGTACGCGGACACGGCGATCGCCACCCGGGTACGGGACGGGGACCTGGTCTCCTCCGCCAGCCAGCCGTCCCTGATGGCGCTGATGCTCGACGCCCTGGACGTACGCGACGGGGACGACGTCCTGGAGATCGGCGCCGGGAGCGGCTACCACGCGGCGCTGCTCTGCCACCGCCTCGGCGAGGAGCACGTCACCACCGTCGACCTGGACGAGGAGATCGCCGAGTCCGCCCGCAGCCATCTCGCCGCCGCCGGACACCGGCCCGCGGTGCTCGCCGCCGACGGCGCCCGCGGCTGCCCCGAGCGCGCTCCGTACGACCGGATCGTGGCGACCTGCGAGGTGCCCTCCGTCCCGTACCCCTGGCTCGCCCAGTGCCGGCCCGGCGCGCTCGTCCTCGCGCCGCTCTCCACCGGGCTGATCCTGCTGCGGGTGCGCGACGCCGCGCACGCGGAGGGACGGTTCCTCGCGACCTCCGCGTACTTCGTGGCGCTGCGGGGCGTCGCCGCGCAGGCCCCGGAGCGCGACAACCCGTACCCGGGGCCGTCCGGGCACGAGCGCTTCCTCTTCCTGTGGGGCCTGGTCCGCGGGACCCTCGACAGACGCGAAGCGCTCTCGCTCTGGCTGCGCGAGCGGCGGCCGGGGCGGGAGCGCTTCGGGGTGACGGTCAGCGGCGACCGGCAGTGGGCCTGGCTGGACGACCCCGGAGGGCCGTACGCCTGGCCCCTGCCGGGGACCGCCTGACGGTCAGGAGCAGCGGATCGTGATCGTGGTCCAGGCGCCGACGTGCACCCGGTCGCCGTCCTGGAGCTGGACGGGGACGTAGGGCTGGATCGGCTCCTCGCCGCCGTTGACCGTGGTGCCGTTGGTGGAGTTCTGGTCCACCACCGCCCACGAGCCGTCCGGCTGCTGCACGAGCACGGCGTGCTGGTGCGAGACGCCCGGGTCCTCCGGCGGCACCGACAGGTCGATGTCGGGGGACTCCCCGGTGGAGTGCCGGCGGCGGCCGATGGACACCTGGTTGCCCTGGAGCGGCAGGTGCTTGTCCGGCGAGTACGCGGGCAGGTTCAGGCCCGTCGCCTCCGGGCCGCTGCGCTGCATCATCGCCATGAAGTACTCGCGGTCCGGGCCGATGACCGCGGTCCAGGTGAGCGGCTGCTGCGGCTGGCGCGGCGGCTGGAACTGCTGCGGAGGCTGCGGCGCCTGGTGCGGCGGGGGTCCCTGGTGCGGCGGCGGGCCCTGGTGCTGCGGAGGCTGCGGAGCTTGGTGCTGCGGCGGGGCCGACGGTGCCTGCGGGGGCTGGTGCTGCGACGGCGGCGACAGGACCCAGTCGTCGTCCGCGCGCGGCTGCGGCGGCGCGGGCGGGGCCGGGGCCTGGGCCGGAGCCTGGAGGTACGCGGGAGGCGCCGGCGGCTGCGGCGCCGACGGGCGCTGCGGCGGGGCCTGGTGGTGCGTGGGCTCGGCGCCCAGCGGCTCGGCCGGCCGGTTCACCTGCGAGGGCCGCGAACCCTGGTAGCCGAACGGGTCCGGCTGCTGCGGGGGCTGCTGCTGCGAGGGCTGCTGCGGAGGCGCGGGCGGCGGGGACTGGAAGCCCGGCGGCAGGTTGAGGCCGGGCGGCGGCCCGGGCTGCCGCGGCGGGGCGCTCGGCGGGGCGTTGTGCGGGGCCAGCGGCGTGTACGAGGTCGCCGTGTTCGTGAGGAAGTTCCAGCGGCACTCCTCGCAGAACGGCGCCATGTGCTCGCGCGGCGTCCGGCACTGCGGGCACAGCTCCGCCTGGGCCGTCGCGTTCGGGTCGCCACCGGGACCGAAACCGCCGGGGGCGGCGGGGGCACCG
>NZ_MWIG01000902.1:0-2215 GCF_002156145.1 Streptomyces sp. NRRL B-24572
GCGCGGCGAGCGGGACTTCGTCAAGGCGTGCCAGCGGGTGAGAGGCCGGCAGCAGGGCGAAGACCGGTTCGGCGGCGAGGGGGTGGAGCACCACGCCGTCGCGGTCCGGCAGCCGCTGGTCGGGGTGGTCGCCGAGGACCGCCGCCTCCAGCCGGTCCGCCGCCAGCTCGTCGAGCAGGGTGACGGGGGAGTGCTGACAGCGCGCCGTCACCCGGGCCTCCGGCAGTACCGCCTTGACGGCAAGGACGAGATGGCCGAGAAGAGGCGCGCCGACCGAGCCGATGCGGACGCGGTCGCAGGCCGACACCCGGCGGGCCATCCGGGCGGTGTCGGCCATCAGGCCGTCGATGCCGGGAAGGACGGCGCGGGCCCGGTCGAGCACCAGCTCCCCGAAGGGGGTGGCGACGGCCCCGGCCCGTCCCCGGTCGAAGAGCACTCCGCCCAGCATCGCCTCGATGCGGCGCAGTTGGGCGCTGAGCCCGGGCTGGGTCGTCCCGAGAGCGGCGGCGGCGCGGGTGAGGCTGCCCGCCTCGGCGATCGCGCACACCAGGCGCAGATGGCGTACCTCCAGGTCCATGGCGCGGATGTTATGGACCGGCGACAGCTTCCGGACACCCTCCTGCCACTGCAAGCTATGTGAAATGTCACACGGCATACATCACCTCGAAGAGAGGAACGATCGCGTGAGAACGCGTCCTCCCCAACGCGCCGTGCTCTGGGCGCCCTTGCTCGCCACTCTGCTGCTGGTCCTGGCCGGTGCGTTCCCGGCCCGCGCCGCCGCCTCCGACGCGGTCTCCGCCTGCGCCCTGCGCGGCACCACCGGCTGGACGGACGAGGGGCACGACACCGACTACTCCGTCTTCCAACGCCCCACCGGGACCGTCCGGGTCGGCATGATCTTCGTCGACTTCCCCGACGCCCCGGCCACCGAGGCCCCCGCCGACGACGCCGCCCAGATCGCACCGGGCGCCGACTGGCTGTGGAACGCCTCCTACGGAAAGGTCTGGCTCGCCATCAGCCAGCACCGCCAATGGGTACGGATGCCGCACGCCTCCACCGACTACGGCTTCGCGCGCGGACTGACCCACGAGGCCCACGAGGCGTACATCAAGGACGCGGTCGCGGCGGCGGATCCGTACGTCGACTTCTCCCGATACGACATGCTGTACGTCGTCCCGACGCGGAACGCCTCGGCGATCTCCTTCACGCCCACCTACATCCACGACCCCGCGACCGTCGGCGTGCGCGCCGACGGTGCCCTGCTGAAGTGGGCCGTGACCTTCGGGCAGGACATGTGGCACTGGGGACCCAAGCTGGTCGCCCACGAGACCGGCCACACCTTCGGGCTGCCCGACCTGTACGCCTTCACCGGCACCGACGCCCATCGCTTCGTCGCCGGATGGGACGTCATGGGGCTGATCGGCGGACCCGGATCGCAGTACTTCGCCTGGCAGTCCTGGAAGCTCGGCTGGACCGCGGACAGCCAGGTCGTGTGCCGGGCCTCGGCGGGCAGCGACACCGTGTACCTGACCGCGGTCGAGTACGGCAGCGGCACCAAGATGGCGGTCGTCCGCACCGGCCCCACCACCGCCTACGTCGTCGAGTCGCGGCGGGCGGTCCAGGCCGACGGCGGGGTCTGCTCGACCGGCGCGCTGGTCTACAAGATCGACACCTCCGTCCAGACCGGCCAGGGACCCGTCCAGGTCGTCGACGCGAAGCCGTACGCCACCCCGGCGGCCGGTTGCCGGCCGCTGGACGACGCCCCCTTCCGGGCCGGCGAGTCGTTCACCGACGCGGCTGCCGGAGTCCGTGTCGAGGTGCTCGCCGCCGACGGCTGCGGAGAGACCGTACGCGTCACCAAGTGGTAGACGGATGAGGGCAGTTGTGCCCCGGGGCCGGACGCCGGTCCCGGGGCGCAACCCTGCGTCAGGCGGCCTCGGGGAAGTGACAGGCCACCTCGCGTGCCTCCCCCGGAGCGGCGATCCGCAGCAGCGGCGCTTCCGTGCGGCAGAGCGCCCGCGCCTTCGGGCAGCGCGGATGGAAGGTGCAGCCGGGCGGGGGAGCGGCCGGGCTCGGAGGGTCGCCGAGCAGGGTGATCCGCTCCCGGGTCCGCTCGGCGACCGGATCGGGCAGCGGCACCGCGGACAGCAGGGCCCGCGTGTACGGGTGGGCGGGCGCGCCGTACACGCGTTCCTTGTCCCCGATCTCCACGATC
>NZ_MWIG01000903.1:0-842 GCF_002156145.1 Streptomyces sp. NRRL B-24572
GTGGCGAGGCCGAGGAAGGCTTCGTGGATGTCGTCGCGTCGTTCCCAGCGAACGCGTAGGCGTCGGAAGCCGTGCAGCCAGGCGATGGTGCGCTCGACAACCCAACGGTGGACTCCGAGGCCGGAGCCGTGCGGGACACCGCGTCGGGCGATGACCGGTTTGATGCCCTGCGTCCAGACGAGGCGGCGGTACTTGTCGTGGTCGTAGCCCCGGTCGGCCAGCAGCATGTCCGGTCGTCGCCTCGGCCGGCCGACCAGGCCGGCCACGGACGGGATCTTCGCGAGCAGGGGCATCAGCTGGGTCACGTCGTTGCGGTTTCCGCCGGTCAGCGACACGGCGAGTGGGATGCCCCGCCCGTCGACGAGGACGTGGTGCTTGCTGCCCGGACGTGCTCGGTCGACCGGGCTGGGACCGCTTTTGGGCCGCGTCGGGCGGCCCGGACATGGGTGGAGTCGATCACCGCCCGGGACCAGTCCAGCTGCTTCGCCGACCGTAGCTTCGTCAGCAGGACGACATGGAGCCGGTCCCACACGCCGGCCTCGTTCCAGGCGGCAAGCCGCCGCCAGCACGTCATGCCGGACCCGAAGCCGAGCTCCTGGGGCAGGTACTCCCACTGGATTCCGGTGTGGAGCACGAAGAGGATCCCGCACAGAGCCTGCCGGTCAGGCACCCGAGGCCGCCCCGCCACCAGCTTCGGCGCCGCAACCGGCAGCAACGGCTCTATCAGCAACCACAGTTCGTCCGAAACGACCCACGGCCGAGAGTTCCTCTTCGCCACGAACGGACCAACGAGCATCCAGGCCGACAGTCACACCATCAACGGCTTCTGTTAGGACCTCTAA
>NZ_MWIG01000904.1:0-2666 GCF_002156145.1 Streptomyces sp. NRRL B-24572
CCGCCGGCGCGCGGAGCGTCCTGCGCGAGGCGGGCCGCCGGGTGCCGGAGGACGTGGCCCTCGTCGGCGTCGACGACTCGGCCGTCGCGCGGCTGATGGACCCGCCGCTGACGAGCGTGCGCCAGCCCATCGAGGAGATGGGCCGGACCATGGCGCGCCTGCTCCTCCAGGAGATCGCCGCGCCCAGCGACCCGGACGACCAGCCCCGCCGGATGCTGCCCACCGAGCTGGTGGTCCGCGCCTCCTCCTGACGCGGGAAGACGGGCACCGGATGCCGAGATGCAGCCGCCCCGGGGGCCTCGGAGAATGGACACAACACGGGGCCCATGCCCGAGACCAGGACGCTTCCGACGGCGTCCGACCCGGCAAGGGGGCGGTCGACGATGCCGCTGTGCCAACCGAACCGGACGGCCACCATGTCCGGGGCACTGCGCCGCTGGACCCTCGTGTACCTCCTGATCGTGACCCTGCTGACCGTCGCGTACCTGGAAGTCCCCTCCCGCCACACCATCCTGTGGGCGCTCATCGGGCTCGGCGGAGTCATCGCCATCCTGGTCGGCGTCCGGCTGAACCGGCCCGCCAAACGCTGGCCCTGGCTGGTGCTCGCCGCGGCCAACCTCACCTTCGTCGGCGGCGACACCGCCTACAACGCCCTGGAGGCCTTCTTCGGCCAGACCAGACCCTTCCCGTCCGTCGCCGACGCCCTCTACCTGGCCACCTACCCGCTGTTCGCCATCGGCCTCTTCGGATTCATCCGCTACCGGGCCGTCGGCCGCGACCTCGGCGTCGTCCTCGACGCGCTGATCCTCACCTCCGGCCTCGCCCTGCTCGGCTGGGTCAACCTCATCACCCCGCTCGCCAGGAGCGAGGGCATGACCTGGACCGAGAAGGCCATCTCCATCGCCTATCCCCTCGGCGACGTCCTGATGCTCGCGATGCTCGCCCGGCTGCTCGTGCCCGGCGGTCTGCGCTCCCGGTCCGTCCAGCTCCTCACCCTGGGCACCTGCGGCATCCTCGCCTCCGACGTCATCTACGGCATCCTCCAGCTCAAGGGCACCTGGATGGTCGGCACCCCCTGGGACCTGGGCTGGGTCGTCTTCTTCACCGCCTGGGGCCTCGCCGCCCTCCACCCCTCCATGACCGGCCTCACCGAACCCGCCCCCGAACCGGCCTCCGGCACCGCCGAGCGGCGCCTCGCGCTGCTCGCCGGCGCCTCGCTCGTCGCCCCCGCCCTGCTGCTCGTCCAGTCGCTGCGCCACGACCAGAACAAGGACATCGCCGTCATCGCGATCTTCTCGGCGCTCATGTTCCTGCTGGTCCTCGTCCGGCTCTGGGGCATGATGAACGACCACGGCAAGGCCGAGGCGCGCGAGCGCAGCCTCAGGGTCGCCGCCGCCTCCCTGGTCGCCGCCCTCAGCCCCCGCGAGGTCGCCGGCGCGGTCGAGACGGCCTCGGCCACCCTCTTCGGCGCGGGCACCGAGCACCAGGTCCTCCTCCTCACCCGGGACCGTCGGGGCGGCCTCAACGCCGTGGCCACCGCGGAGCATCCCTGGAGCTGCCGCACCGACGAGCTGCTCGGGCCGCCCGGCACGGCCTGGCCCGGGCACGTCGCCGACGGCGCCCGGCTGATCCCCGTGACCCGGCTCGCCCCGGTCCTCGCCGCCGAGGTCACGTCCGCGACCCACGTCCTGCTCTGCCCCCTGGAGCTCCAGGCCCCGGCGGGACGCGAACCGCTGCTCGGCGTACTGCTCCTCGCGGGCCCCGAGAAGAAGCTCGCGGAGATCATGGGATCCGCCCAGTCCCTCGCCTCCCAGGCGGCCCTGGCCCTCGAACGCTTCGGGCTGAGCGAGGAGGTCAACCGCCGTACCAGCGAGGCCTACTTCCGTACCCTCGTGCACAACACCTCGGACGTCATCCTGATCGTCGACGACGACGACACCGTCCGGTACGCCAGCCCCTCCGCCGAGTCCATGTTCGGCCGCTCCCTGCTGCCCGGCACCCCGATCACCGACGTCCTCGCCCCCGCCGACACGGCGAGCGCCCTGCGCGTCCTCGCCGACGCCCGCGCCCACGGCTCCGCCAACCCCCGGGACGACTGGAAGCTGCTCCACGGCGGCTCCGGCGAACTGGAGGTCGAGGTCCGCTGCAGCAACCTGCGCAACGAGCGGACCGTCCACGGCCTCGTCCTCACCCTCCGCGACGTGACCGAGCAGCGGAAACTGGAACGGGAGCTGACCCACCGCGCGTTCCACGACTCCCTCACCGGTCTGCCCAACCGGGTCCTGCTCCTCGAACGCATCGAGCGGGCACTGCTCCGCGGCCGCCGCGAGTCCACCCTGACCTGCATGCTCTTCGTCGACCTCGACGACTTCAAGGTCGTCAACGACACCATGGGGCACTCGGTCGGCGACGAACTCCTCGTCGCCGTCGCCCGCCGCCTCACCTCGGTCCTGCGGCTCACCGACACCGCAGCCCGGCTCGGCGGCGACGAGTTCGCCGTCCTCATCGAGGGCGCCCGCGAACCCCGCGACGCCGAGGCCCTCGCGGCCGAGATCGTGCACACCCTCAGCCAGCCGTTCCACCTCACCGACGGCGCCGTGTCCGTGTCGACCAGCGTCGGCATCGCGACCGTCCTCGACAGCGCCCACGCCGAGGAGCTCCTCGGC
>NZ_MWIG01000905.1:0-2067 GCF_002156145.1 Streptomyces sp. NRRL B-24572
GGCGGCGGCACGGGCGGCGGTACGGGCTCCGCCGGGGCCACCGGATCCGCCGCGGGCGGCACCGCCGGCACCTCCGGCGCGGGCGCCACCGGCTCCGCCGGCGCGGCTTCCGGCGGCACGACCGGCGGCGCGCTCGACCCCGAGACCGGCCAGCCCCTCGGCGACGGCGGCGCGGGCGGCGCGGGAGCGGGCGGCGGCGCGGGAGCGAGCGGCGGCGCGGCGGGCGGAGGCGGAGGCGGCGGCGAGCTGTACGGCGTCCCCGTGACCACCGCCGCGAGCGTCGGCGGCGGACTCCAGACCACCCTCATGGTGCTCGGCGCCCTGATGCTCGTCCTCGTCACCGTCGGCCCGCCGCTGCTGCACCGGCGGCTCGCGGCCCGCCGCGCGGGGGAGGGCCCCCGATGACCCCCGTACGCCCCGGCCGGCTGCGCACCCTCCTCGGCACCCTGTGCCTGGCCCTCGTCCCCGTCGTCGCCACCGTCGGCACCGGCCTCGACCCGGCAGCCGCCCCCGCCTACGCCGCCACCGGGCAGGGCTCGGCGGTGACCGTCTCCGGCACCGGCGAGTTCGCCGACCTGAGGATCACCGTCGGCCAGACCCGCAACCTCGTCAACCAGGTCGTCCGGATCAACTGGACCGGCGGCGCGCCCACCGTCTCCGACACCGCCTACGCCGCGAACTACCTGCAGATCATGCAGTGCTGGGGCGACGAGCACGGCCCCGGCACCGACCAGTGCCAGTTCGGCGGCTCCTCCGCCCTCGGCGCGGGCGCCGGCAACCAGGCCGCCGGCGCCTACACCAACGGACGGCAGCTCAACTACGGCGCCCACCTCAAGGACTCCGAGAACCAGCCGCTGCCCCCGCCCGGCCCCAGCGGCATCTCGTACGCGCCCTTCCGCTCGGTCACCGGCGACGACGTCAGCCCCGGCAACTGGAACGAGTTCTTCGACGTCAACAGCACCAACGAGGTCCCCTACGCCCGCACCGACGCCCGCGGCACCGGCGAGGTCCACTTCGAGATGCAGACCGGCGTCGAGGCCCCCGGCCTCGGCTGCGGCGCCGCCGTCGAGACCGCCGGCACCGTCACCGGCCGCGGCTGCTGGCTGGTGATCGTGCCGCGCGGCGAGAAGGAGGTCGACGGCAGCCCGTACACCTCCCAGTCCAGCGGCCAGCTCCAGTCCTCGCCGCTCAGCCCGGCCAACTGGAAGCACCGCATCATCGTCCCCCTCGGCTTCGAACCGATCGGCAGCTACTGCCCGATCGGCGCCGAGGAACGCGGCACCCTCGGCAGCGAGATGGCCGCCGAGGCCGTCACCCGCTGGCAGCCCGCCCTCTGCCGGACCGGCGACCGGGCGATCTACGGCTACGCCCAGGTCCCCGACGAGACCGCCCGCGTCAAGCTGCTCTCCGGCACGCCCGGCCTGGTCTTCGTCGGCCGCGCCGCCCCCGCCTCCGCCACCCGCACCCCGGTCTACGCCCCGGTGGCGCTCTCCGGCATCACCATCGGCTACTCCATCGAGAGCCAGGCGTCGTTCCGCGCCCCCGACGAGGTACGGCAGCGCAACGGCACCCGGATGACGACCCTGCGGCTCACCCCGCGCCTGGTCGCCAAGCTCCTCACGGAGTCGTACCGCGACGGCGTCTCCCGCTTCGCCGAGAGCGTCGCCGGGAACCCCGAGAACCTCGGCCGCGACCCGGAGTTCATCCGCTCCAACCCCGAGTACGCCGACCTGGACTTCGGCGGCAAGCTCGGCGACGCCCTCGTGCCGCAGCCGCTCTCCGACACCACCCGGCAGCTGTGGGAGTGGGTCGCCCAGGACCCGGCCGCCGCCGAGTTCCTCAAGGGAACCCCCGACGACGAGGGGGCCCACGGAGACCCCGGCAACGCCGGCATGAAGGTCAACCCGCACTACAAGGGCCTCGCCCTGCCGCTCGACTCCTTCCCCAAGAGCGACCCCTACTGCCAGACCTTCGACGACCGGCCGGAACACCCGCTCTGCGTCCAGGACAAGAAGCCGTACGCCACCGACATGCACGCCGCGGCGCGCGCGGCGTGCATGTCGGTGG
>NZ_MWIG01000906.1:0-183 GCF_002156145.1 Streptomyces sp. NRRL B-24572
CCGCTGCTGTCGCTCTTCGCCCGGTGCGGGCTGCTGCCCGGGGCGGAACCTACGGAGGGGATCGTCCGATGACACGGTCGGAGAACGAGGTCGACCAGATCGTCTTCCGCTGGGACAGCGAGAACCTCACCGGCAACACCGGCTTCGGACCCGTCGCCTGGTCCGGGCCCCGCGACGAGGCCG
>NZ_MWIG01000906.1:237-733 GCF_002156145.1 Streptomyces sp. NRRL B-24572
ACGGTCGCCGAGTTGCTGCGCCACCCCGACGACCGGTTCACCGTCCTGGACGAACGCGGCGACACCGCCTGCGCCGTGCTGTGGGGGCTGCACAGCATGTTCGAGGCGGTCGTCGACCGCCGCTGGACCTTCGCCACCCACGACACCGTCGAACTGCCCGCGCTCCGCTTCGCGTTCGTCGGCCGCTGGTCCGGCGCGGCGAGCCGCAACACCGAACGCCGCCGCGTCGACCCGCGCGAACGGTGCGGCGACCGGGCGGAGGAGCTCGCGACCCGGCTCGTCCGCCACCACCTGCGGGGGGTGGCGGAGGGAGAGGGAGGCGAGTACGCCGTCGGCAGCGCCCTCCACACGGCCGCCACCGCCCGCCGCGCGGACCGACCCCGAGGCGCCGGCGGAGGGGCTGCGCGCGGCCAACGCCGCCGAGCTGCACCGCTGGGCGGTCCGCCCGCTGCTCGGCCGGGGCGACGCCCCGGTCGGCACGGTCGCCGAGCTGCTC
>NZ_MWIG01000907.1:0-2504 GCF_002156145.1 Streptomyces sp. NRRL B-24572
CACGCGTCCGCCCCCGGCAGCTACGGAGCGCCGGGGGCGGACGCGTGTCGTGGTGCCGCCGCGAGCAGCGCCGTGGCCGTCGCCGCCGTCAGGGCGGCCGGGAGCGACCAGGCCGCCAGGGGACCGGCGGCCGCGGCCCCCAGGGCGAAGCCGGTGATCTTGAGGCTCGCGCCGGTGGTGAAGACCTGGCCGCGCAGCTGCGTCGGGGACTCCCGGTGCCGCACCGCGAACAGGGCGGTGAGCTGGGGGCCTTCGCCGAGTCCTGAGACGAGGAAGCCGGCCACGAGGGCCGCGGGGCTGCCCGTCAGGGCGAGGGCGGGGGCCGCGGCCTGGACCAGTGCCCCGGCCCGTACGAGCGCGTCGGGGGAGAGGGGGAGCGGGAAGCGGGCGAGCAGGGCGTTGGCCACGAGGGCGGAGACCGCCGCGCAGGAGAGCAGCACCGCGCCTCGACCGGCTCCGCCGAGGACCTGGCTGCCGAGGAGCGGGACGCAGGCCGTCAGCATGCCCTGGGCGACACAGGAGACCACGGACGTACGGGTCGCCCGGGCGAGACTCCGGTTCCGCAGGACGGCCCGGGTCCCGGCGACCAGGGCGCGGCCGACACCCGGGGGCTCCGGGGTGCCCGCGTGCGACGGACCCCCGGCCCGGGATTCCCGGGCCGGGGAAGTCCGCGTGGTTCGGGACCGGGAGTCCCCGGCAGGGGGAGCCTGCACGTCTCGGAACCGGGAGGCTGCCGGGGCCTGTTCGCCCGGAGCGGCCGTCCGCGGCACCCGGGCGGCGCGTGCTTCTCGTGCTCCTCGGGCCTCCGCGCCCCGCGTCGGGAGGGCCCACGCCGCCGGTGCCGCCGCGGCGATGAGGGCCGCGGACGCCACCACGGCTGTCGGTGCCCCCAGAACCTCGGCCAGGCCGCCCGCCAGCGCCGGGCCCGCCAGGGCCGCCGTCGTGAAGGTCAGCGTGTCGAGGGCGTTCGCCCGGGGGAGGCGGTCCGTCGTCGCCACCCGGGGCAGCTGGGCCGACCAGCCTCCTGAGAGGGCCGGGCCGAGGAGACCCGTGACGACCGCCGTCGCCACCGTGACGGCGAACGGAAGGCGGCCGAGCCCCAGCAGGACGAGCGTCAGGCCCGTCGCGTACAGGACGAGTGCGCAGGCGAGCAGACGGCCCGGTCTCGCCGCCCCGTCGAGGAGCGCACCGAGCACCGGTCCGCCGACCGCGGCGGAGAGGGTGATGCCGGCGAGCAGCGCCGAGGCCTCGGCGCTGGATCCGGCGAGCGCGAAGCCGGCGAGGAGCAGCGCCGGTCCGGCCGTCTCGTCCCCGATGCGGGCCACCAGCGCCCCGGTCAGATACGTGTGGGTCCGCATCCCCGGGACCGTACGGAGGTAACTCAAAACTTCGCAAGATGCGTTACATTCCCTCGGGTGTCCGCCCTCTCCGTCCTGACCACGGCCCGCCGCACCGCCGCCCTCGTCAACGTGCTCGCCGACGACCGGCCGGACCCGGGCCGCGTGGCCTCCGTGCTCCTGGAGTACGGGGAGGCAGGGCCCATAGAGCTCGGGCCCGACGAGGTCGACGAGATGCGCGTCGCCGCCGCCCTCCTGCGGGAGGTCTTCGCCGCCACGACCGTCGACGAGGCCGCCGCCGTCCTCAACAGGCTCCTGCGGGAGCACACCGGGCCGATGCGGCTCACCTCGCACGGCGGCACCGCCCCCTGGCACGCGCACATCGACGGGGACGGCGACGCGCCCTGGGCCGAGTGGCTGCTCGCCTCCTCCTGCATGGCGCTCGCCGTCCTCGTCTGGGACCTCCAGCGCCCGCCCGGCAGGACCTGCGCCTCGGGCGGCTGCCGGAACGTCTTCGTCGCGCAGGGCAGCGGGCCGGAGCGCCGTTACTGCTCCCGGCGCTGCGCCACCCGCGAGCGGGTCGCGGCGCACCGGGGCCGGCACTCCGCCGGGGGCTCAGGCGGCGCCGCGGAGGGGCCTGCGTGAGATCGCCGCTCCGAGCAGGACGGCGATCTCCGTGAGGCCGTGGCGTTCGGCGTGGTGGAAGGCCGTGCGGCCGTACGGGTCGGGGAGTCCGGGATCGGCGCCCGATGCGAGGAGCAGGGCGACGACCTTCTGGTGGGCGCTGCCCCCGTCGCCGAGGATCACGGCCTCCAGGAGCGCGGTCCAGCCGAGCCGGTTGACGTGGTCGACGTCGATCGCGGTCTCGTGGAGCACGGCCCGGACGTACGGCACGTGGCCGCGCTCGGCGGCGGGGATCAGCGCGGTGCCGCCGTAGCGATTGGTCAGCTTCAGGTCCGGGCCCGCCGGGAGCAGGGTCCGCATCATGGCGACGCTGCCCGTGACGCCGGTGACCAGCCAGGGGCTGTCGGACCGGTCGTCCTGCGCGTTCGGGTCGGCGCCCGCGGCGAGGAGCTCCCGCGCGGCGGGGACGTGGTCGCGGAGCGCGGCCCGAAGGAGCGGGGTGCGGCGGTGCCGGTCCCGGACGTCGACGCGGGCGCCCGCGTC
>NZ_MWIG01000908.1:0-3612 GCF_002156145.1 Streptomyces sp. NRRL B-24572
GCGGCCAGCATCACGGCGGCGACGGCCGTCGTGGGCAGCCCGAGGGTCAGCATGGAGACGAGCGTGCCGGCGGCGGAGGCCGAGGCCGCCGATTCGGGTCCGGCCACGCCTTCGATGGCGCCCCTGCCGAACTGGTCCCTGTGCTTCGAGAGCCGCTTCTCCGTGACGTACGAGAGGAAGGTCGGGATCTCCGCGCCGCCGGCCGGGATCGCGCCGAACGGGAAGCCGATGAGGGGACCGCGCAGCCAGGACTTCCAGGTGCGCCGCACGTCGTCCTTGCCGAGCCAGGGGCGGCCGACCGGGATGGCCTCGCCCGAGGTGCGGCGCAGGTGTGCGGCGACCCACAGGGCCTCGCCGATCGCGAAGAGGCCGACCGCGACGATGACGACGTCGACGCCGTCGGCGAGCTGGAGCGAGCCGAAGGTGAGGCGCTGCTGCCCGGTCATCTGGTCGAGGCCGACCAGGCCGATGGTGAGGCCGATGAGCAGCGAGGCGAGGCCGCGGATGCGGGAGGAGCCGAGGACGGAGGTCACCGCGATGAAGGCGAGGACCATGAGGGCGAGGTAGTCGGGGGCGCCGATGTCGACGGCGAGCGCGGCGACGGTCGGGGCGAGGACGACGAGCAGGGTCGTGCCGATCATGCCGCCGGCGAAGTGGCCGATGGCGGCGGCCGCGAGGGCCTGTGCGCCGCGCCCGGACTTGGCCATCGGGTTGCCCTCGATGGCGGCGACGACGGCCGCGCTCTCGCCGGGGGTGTTGAGGAGGATCGAGGTGGTGGAGCCGCCGAACATGGCGCCGTAGTAGATGCCGGCGAACATGATGAACGCGCCGGTCGGTTCGAGTCCGTAGGTCACCGGGAGCAGCAGGGCGACGGCCATGGCGGGGCCGATGCCGGGCAGGACGCCGATGGCGGTGCCGAGGAGCACGCCGATGGCGGCCCACAGCAGGTTGATCGGGGTGAGGGCGGTCCCGAAGCCGTCGATGAGGGAGTTCAGGGAATGCACGGGTCAGATCACTCCCATCAGCGGGCCGCCGGGGAGCGGGACGCCGAGCAGCCGGTCGAAGACGACGTAGGTGAGGAGGGAGAGGGCGGCCGCGACGAGCGGGTCGCGGGTGAGGTGGCGGCTGCCGAGGGCGTACGCCGCGCCCCAGAAGAGGAGGGCGCCGGCCACGGGGAAGCCGAGGGGGCCGATGAGGACGGCGAAGGCGAGGAAGACACCGGCGAGGAACAGGACGGTGCGCCAGTCGGCGGGTTCGGTCAGGTCGACGTCCTCGCCGCCCTCGGCCTGTCCCCGGCCGCCGCGCAGCACGTCGACGGTGAGGAGGACGGCGACGACGAGCAGGCCGCAGCCGACGACGAGGGGGACGGTGGCGGGGCCGACGGGGCCGCGTCCGGCGACGTCGGCGTCGAGGGTGAGGGCGTCGGTGAGGACGAGGACGCCGAGGAGGAACAGCAGGGCGCCGACGCCGAGTTCGGACCGCCCGCGCAGCACGTTCTTCACGGTGGTCTTCGCGGTGGGCTTCACGGTGGTGGTCACAGGCCGAGCTCCTTGAGGACGGAGCCGACCCGCCGGTCCTGCTCGGTGAGGAAGGTGCCGAACTCCGCGCCGGGCAGGAAGGCGTCGTTCCAGCCGTGGGTCTTCAGCGACTCGCGCCACTGCGGGGAGCCGTGCAGCTCGGTCACGAGGGTGACGAGCTTCTGGCGTTCGGCGTCGGAGAGGCCGGGCGGGGCCACGATGCCGCGCCAGTTGGTGAACTCGGTGTCGAGACCGGCCTCGCGGAGCGTGGGGGCGTCGAGGCCGGGGACCCGCTTCGGGCCGGTGACGGCGAGGAGGCGCAGCTCCCCCGCCTTGATCTGGTCGAGGTACTCGCCGACGCCGGAGACGCCGAAGCCGACCTTGTCGCCGAGGATCGAGGCGAGGAGCTCGCCGCCGCCGTCGAAGGGCACGTAGTTGACGTCCTTCGGCGCGATCCCGGCGGCCTGGGCCATCAGCATCGGGGCGAGGTGGTCGGGGCCGCCGGGCGAGGAGCCGCCGCCGACGGGCAGCTTGCCGGGGTCCTTCCTCCAGGCCGCGAGGAGCTCCTGGATGGTCTTGTACGGGGAGTCCTTGCCGACCACGACGATGTCCTGCTCCTCGGTGAGCCGGGCGATCGGGGTGGTGTCGGCGAGGGTCCTGGGCGTCTTGTTGGTGTGGACGGCGCCGACGACACCGAGGCCCATGGACATGGCGAGGCGGCCGTTGCCGCGCTCGCCGACGAGCCGGGTGAGGCCGACGGTGCCGCCCGCGCCGGGCAGGTTGAAGACCTCGACGTCGCCGGTGAGGCCGGCTTCCTCCGCGTTCTTCGCCGCGGTGCGGGCGGTGATGTCGTATCCGCCGCCGGGGGTGTTGGGGACCATGAAACGCAGGCCGGGTATCGCGGTGCCGGTGTCGGAGCCGGTGCCCGGGGTGAGCAGCGGTGGACCGACGAGGACCAGGAGAGCCGCCCCGAGGAGGGCGAAGGGGGTGCGCAACCGCACGTGTGCCGCCTCTCGGTCAGAGGGGAAGGGGGGTGTGAGGTGGCCCACATGTTGCCCTCGCGTGAGGAAGCTGTCTCTCTTCCGCAATCAACGGACGTTGTGGTCGTTGTGGTCGGGACCTACCGTGGGTCGGCGTGACGAAGGTGCTGGTCGTGGACGACGACTTCATGGTCGCCAAGCTGCACTGCCGCTATGTGTCGGCGGTGGCGGGCTTCACCGTGGCCGGGGTCGCGCACAGCGGCGCGGAGGCGCTCCGAGCGGCCGAACGGCTCCACCCCGACCTGGTGCTCCTCGACGTCTTCCTGCCCGACATGGACGGGGTCCGGGTGCTGCGGGAGCTGCGCGCGGCCGGTCTGGGCATGGACGCGCTCTTCATCACGGCGGCGCGGGACGTGGGCACGATCCGCTCGGCGCTGCGTGCCGGGGCCCTGCACTATCTGATCAAGCCGTTCACGCAGGCGGCGCTGCACGAGCAGCTGCGGCACGTCGCCTCCCTCCGCAGCCGCCTCGACCAGCTCGACGAGGCCCGGCAGGAGGACGTCGACCAGATCTTCGGCACCCGCCCGCGCGGCTCCCGCGAGCTCCCGAAGGGCCTCGCCGCGCACACGGCCGACCTGGTCGACTCCGTCCTGCGGGCCCACCCCGAGGGCCTGTCGGCGACGGAGTGCGCCGAACTGGGTTCCCTGTCCCGCGTGAGCGCCCGCCGCTACCTGGAGTACTTCGCGGAGACGGGCCGCGCGGAGGTCACGCTGCGGTACGGGGGGACGGGCCGCCCGGAGCGGCGCTACCGGCGGTTGGGGTGACGGTTCCTGAGAGGCCTCTTACACAGGCCTTAAGGCGGTCCTAAGGGCCGTCGTCCGCGCTTCCCCCGGGGCTAGTTTGCGGGGCGTCCCCCCTCTGAAGGAGTCCCCCGTGAGCTCACGCCGTACCGTCGCCGTCACCACCGCCGCTCTGGTCCTGTCCGGACTCGCCGCCTCTCCCGCTCTCGCGCACGGATCGATGACCGACCCGGTGAGCCGGGTCGCGGCCTGTTACGCGGAGGGGCCGGAGGCGCCGAGGTCGGCGGCGTGCAAGGCGGCGGTGGCGGCGAGCGG
>NZ_MWIG01000909.1:0-1134 GCF_002156145.1 Streptomyces sp. NRRL B-24572
GAGGCCATCGGGCAGGCCATGGACATCGCGCAGAAGGAGATCGGGGCCGAGTTCAGCGGCATCGGAGCGGTCCTGCCCGACTGGGTCCCCACCCCCGGCCGCGCCCGGATCAAGCGCGCCACCGCCGTCATCGACGCGGAGGTCGCCCGTGTCGTGTCCCAGCACCGGGACGGCGAGACCGAGCGCCCCGACCTGCTCAGCCGCCTGCTCGCCGCGAGGGACGAGACCGGTGCGGCGCTCTCCGACCAGGAGATACGGGACGAGACCGTCACCCTCTACATCGGCGGCCACGAGACGACGAGCTCCACCCTCGTCTGGGCCTGGTACCTGCTCTCCCGCAATCCCCGGGTCCGCGAGGCGCTCACGGAGGAGCTCGACCGGGTCCTCGCCGACCACGAGCCCGGCTACGACGACTACGCGTCCCTGACGTACACCCAGGCGGTCATCAAGGAGACCCTCCGGCTGTACCCCACGATCTGGCTGCTCACCGGCCTGGCCAAGGAGGGCGCCACCCTGCGCGGCATGCCCGTGCCCGCCGGCACCCGCGTCTGGTCCAGCCAGTGGGCGACCCACCGCGACCCCCGGTGGTACGGCGACGCCAAGGCCTTCCGCCCCGAGCGGTGGATCGACCAGGACGGCGAACCGGCCCAGGAGATACCCGAATACGCCTGGTTCCCCTTCGGCGGCGGCCCCCGGGTCTGCCTCGGCACCCGCTTCGCCCTCGTCGAGGCGGTCCTCGTCCTCGCGGTCCTGGCCCGCCGCTACCACCTGGACCTCACAGCGGACGAGATCCTGCCGGTCCCCAGCCTCACCCTCCAGCCGGACCGCGACGTCCTCGCCACGGTCCACGCGCGGAAGTGAGGCGCGGCCGACGTTATCGTCGCGGAATGGCTCGAGATCACGAGAAGTTCGACACCGCGATGGCCACCTGGCAGGAATGGCAGGAAGCCCCCTGGGGCCGCCTCCGCTACACGCTCGCCGAGGCGAACCTCATGCGTCACCTCGACGAGGGCCCCGGGGGCGGGCCGCTGCGGATCCTCGACCTCGCGGGTGGTGACGGCGGCGACGCGCTGCGGCTCGCCGCGCGCGGGCACCACGTCATCGTCGTCGACCTCGCCCCGGCCATGCTGGCAG
>NZ_MWIG01000091.1:0-5109 GCF_002156145.1 Streptomyces sp. NRRL B-24572
CCTCCCCACCTGGGCCCTCCTCCTCGCCCTCCTCGGCGCGACGGGCACCGCCTGGCCCCAGCCCGCCGAGGCACACCCGGCGCCCGCCCTCTGCACCTCGCCCCGCGAACCGGCCCTCGCCGCCCGCCTGTCCCAGGACATCGCGGCGGCGCTCAAGGGCCGGGAGAGCACGGTCTCCCTCGCGGTCCACGACCCCGGGCGCGGGCTGCGCTGCCGGCTCGCCGACACCCTCGCGTACGACTCCGCGAGCATCGCCAAGGTCCTGATCATGCAGGCCGTCCTCGGGCGGGCGGAGGAGCTGGGCCGCGCGCCCACCCGGCTGGAGGCGCGGCGGCTGAAGGCGATGATCACCCGCTCCGACAACAAGGCCGCCACCGAGCTGTGGGACGGGCTGTCCCGCGCCCGGCTGAACAGGGTGCTGCGGGAGGCCGGTGCCCGGGACACCGTCCTCGGCCGCGGCCACTACTGGGGCCTCACCCGCACCACCGCACGCGACCAACTCGCCCTCCTCGCCGCGGTCTCCCGCCGTCCCGAGGCCCTGTCCCTCATGGGGCAGGTCGTCCACCAGCAGGCCTGGGGGGTCACGGCGGGCGCGCCCCGCACGGTCAAGGTCCACCTCAAGAACGGTTGGCTGCCCCGCGCGACCCACGCCTGGCGCGTCCACAGCATCGGCATCGTGCGCCCGGCGACGGCTGCGACGGACATGGGCACGGACCCCGAGGCAGGCGCGGGAACAGGCACAGGCACAGCCACAGGTACGAGTCTCGACACCGACACCGGCACGGACACCGCCCCAGGGAGTCCCGCCGTCGACTACAGGATCGCCCTCCTCAGCCACGACAACCCCACCATGCGGTACGGCGTCCGCACGCTGGAGCGCATCGCCCTCGTCGTGCACCGCAGACTCTCCGGCAGCGCGGCGGCCCGCGACTTCACCCCGCCGGAGCGGATCAGCGAGATCCCGGACGGGAGCGCTCCGGCCGAGGGGCCGGGTCAGGGAGGTCCCGGGGGAGCGGCGCGGCCGGGGCCGTCCGAGCCCGCCGTGACCGGAGGAGCCGCGCCCCCGTCCCGTACAGCACGAGCCCGAAGGCGAGCCCCGCGCCGGCGCCGAAGCAGGCCGTCGGAATGACGGCGAGGGGCGTTTCGACCCGGTCCCAACCCCAGTACGCGGCCCAGCGCAAGACTCGGTGGGCGACACCGGCGAGGACGCAGCCGCCGATCAGACCGGTGGCGAGGAGCCGTCCGCGCCGACCCGGCACGGGGATTCGGGCCGGCAGCTCCACCCCGGGGAGGGAGGAGCGCAGGGCCCGCGCAGCGCACCGGCCGAGGAGCACGAGGGCCAGCGCCGAACCCCCGTACTGCGCATAGAGGTAGACCGGGAACCCGGCCACGATCTCGCCGAGGAAGGGGATGGAGCGGGTGCCCCAGCGGTCGAGGTGGGTGAAGGAGTCCCACACCACATGGGTCGTGGCGCCGATGACCGCCGAGAGGCAGAACCATCCGGCGAGCGCGGCCGGGTGCCGTTCCCGCCAGGGCCGGCCCCGCACGAGCCCGTACACCCGGCCGCGCCACCGGGCGGGCAGCAGCGCGACGAGCGGCTCGCGCACGGTCAGCCACAGGGCCACGAGCGCGGCGGTGATCAGTACGTCCGCCGTGACGATCCCGACGGGGGAGTGGGTGACGTCCCCGAGGGTCATCGCCCCGGGGAACGCGGTCGCGGCGAAATAGGTCATGTCGGGCGAGAAGGACCCGGCGACGAGGGCGGAGGCGACGAGCGACCCGCGCGCGGTCCCGTTCCGGCGCAGCGCGGGCAGCACGGCGGCGGCGTGGCTCAGCGTGAACGGCAACGGGAGTTCCCCCAGGGTTTTCGGTGGTGACGGCGGCCGGAGTGCGTGATCGACCGGAGTGCAAGAGGGCCGGGACGCTCCGGTCGGTTCCCGGACTCACCTGGTCGGCAGGCGGCCAAGAGGTGACGAAACCGTGAAACACGGTCAGGGGCCGGTACCCGGTGGTCCGGAGTTGGCATAGGGTCGCCAGAGGTCTCGCGCGGGGAGCGCGGGACCTCGTTGATGGGGAGGGACGACGGACATGGCAGCGCACATGGGTCACCGGCTGCGCAAGGGAGCCACCACAGGTGTGGTGATGGCCGCGGCGGTCGCCGCGCTCGCCGCTTCGCAGGCACCGGAAGCGGTCCAGCCGCCCGTGGACAACGCCGGCGGCGACCACGCCATCGGCGCCGGTGACACGACGCCGCCCGGAGGGGGCTCCGCGACGGGCGATTCCCCGTACTACACGGCCCTGCCGCCGCTGAACACGCCGAACAAGCCCGGGGCGAGCAGCAATCTTCCGGTGATCACCGGCCCCGCCGAGGCCGGCATACCCGCGTCCGTCTACTCCGCCTACAAGCGCGCCGAGCTGTCGATACGCTCGACCGACCCCGACTGCAACCTGCCGTGGCAGGTGCTCGCCGGCATCGGCAAGGTCGAGTCCGGCCAGGCGCGCGGCGGCCGGGTCGACGCCAACGGCACGGCATCGCCGCGGATCCTCGGCCCCGCCCTCGACGGCAACGGCTTCGCCCTGATCACCGACACCGACGACGGCGCCTACGACGGCGACACGAAGCTCGACCGGGCCGTCGGCCCGATGCAGTTCATCCCG
Source organism: Streptomyces sp. NRRL B-24572 (assembly GCF_002156145.1). Taxonomy (NCBI): domain Bacteria; kingdom Bacillati; phylum Actinomycetota; class Actinomycetes; order Kitasatosporales; family Streptomycetaceae; genus Streptomyces; species Streptomyces sp. NRRL B-24572. Next base: position 2,659 of record NZ_MWIG01000091.1, read on the forward strand.
TCCACCTGGGCCACCTGGGGCCAGGACGCCAACAGCGACGGGAAGAAGGACCCGAACAACATCTACGACGCGGCACAGGCCGCCGGCCTCTACCTCTGCGCCAACGACCGCAACCTCGCGCTCAAGGCCGACCTCGACAGCGCCATCCTCAGCTACAACCACTCGACGGAGTACCTGAACACGGTCCTGTCCTGGGTCACGTACTACCAGCGCGGCACCCACCAGATCCCGGACGGCACGGGCGTGCTGCCGGTCGACCGCAGCGACGACGTCGGCAGGGGCAACCGCCCCCACCCCACCACGCCGCTCCCGACCGTCCCCACGACTCCGGCGCCGACGCCGCGCACCCCGGAGCCGAAGCCGTCGGAGACCCGCCCCGGAACGGTCAAGCCGCCGACCGTCCCGACCAAGCCCCCGGTCACCCCGCCGGTGACGCCGCCCACCGTCCCGGCGGCCGTCAAGGTCGCCCAGCTCGTGATCGTGGCCAACGAGAAGCTGACCACGACCACCGGCAGCGCCTTCACGGGAGCCCCCCGGGTCGCGGCGCTCGACGCCGCGGGCAAGCCGGTCGCCGGCGTGGCCATCCGCTTCGAGATCACCGGCACCACCGACACCCGCTTCGCCGGCGGCGGCACCACGGCCACCATCACCACCGGTTCGACCGGCCTCGCCGCCTCTCCCGCCCTCCGGGCTGGTGCGAAGACGGGGTCCTTCACCGTGCGGGCCACCGTCGTGGGCCGGACCCTGCACGCGGCCGAGTTCGCCGCGACCGTCACGGAGCGCCGGGCGGACACCCTCACCCGGGTCGCCGGCGACCCGCTGTCGGCCACGACCGGCACCTCCTTCACCCAGCAGATCCAGGTGAAGGCCACCGACAAGGGCGCCCTCGCCCCCGGCGTACGGGTCACCGCGGTGATCGTCACCTCGAAGACGGACCCCAAGGAGAGCACCGAGGGCCCCTCCTTCAAGCGCGCCGACGGCACGTCCGTCCGTACCGTCACCCTTGAGACCGGGACGAACGGACTGCTCACCTTCGCGTCGGGCGACCTCCTCGCGGGCGACAAGGCGGGCACGTTCTACCTCCAGCTGACCGCGCCCGGCGGCGGCACCACCTTCATCGACCTCACGGTCACCGCGCCCCCGACGACCGACCCGGAGCCGACCCCGGAGCCGACGCCCTCCGGCAGCGGCTCGCCCGAGGCCACCCCCTCGCCCAGCGCCTCCCCTTCGGCCTGACCGCCTGAGCCTGTGCGCCGCGTTCCTCCGCGCCGTCCCTCCCGCCCGCACCGGGCGGGAGGGGCGGCGCTTCGCGTTACCCGGGTGCAACGTGTTCTCATCTCGCGGCCGCGTTGCTACGGTGCCCCCGCCCTGACGACCTATCAGATCGCATCCCGGGAGGCCGACCATGCGCGCCCTCGTCGCCGCCGCCATCGGACTCGCCCCAGTCCTCCTCTTCGTCCTGCTCCTCTCCGTGGTCGATCTGCCGCCCGACGGCCCCACTTCGCCCAAGCCCCTGCTGACCGCCGATCCCGGCCCCAAGAAGTAGGGGGCCGACCGTGCGCCGCCGAGCCAGCCTCGTCCTCCTCGCCCTCGCCGTCTTCTGCGCCGCGATGGCCCCGACCCTGCGCTGGTACGCCTTCCCCCGCCTGGCGAAGATCCCGGCGAACCAGTACCAGGACACCGTTCTGGAGGCGCGGCCCGCGACCCTCCTCAACTACTCCACCCTCAAGGCCGAGAAGGTCGACAAGATCACGATCATCCAGACCCTCAAGGGCAACGTGGAGGAGTCGCAACGCATCGAACGCGACGCCGGACGCGACGTCGTCGTCTGGGACGCCCTCGCCTACGTCACGGGGCCCGACGGCAAGATGGTCTCCAAGGTCCCGGAGCGGTACGTCTTCGACGCCCACACCCAGGACCCGGTCCACGCCACCGGCGAATCCGTCGACGGCGACCCCGTCCGGCGCGAGGGCATCGAGTTCAAGTTCCCCTTCCTGACCGAGAAGCGCGACTACCAGTACTTCGACGCCCAGACCCGCACCGCGGCCCCCATCCACTACAAGGGCACCCGCACCTTCCGCGGCATGGAGGTCTACTACTTCGAGCAGACCATCCCCTGGACCAAGGTCCCCATGCCCAAGGCCATGCCGGTCAAGGGCATCACCCCCAAGATCCTCGCCGACTCGGGCCTCACCCGCTGGTACACGACCAAGCGCATGTTCTGGGTCGAGCCGGTCACCGGAGCCCCCGTCAACGGCGAGGAGATCCACAAGGAGGAGCTCCGCAACGCCAAGAAGCTGATGGGGCAGGACACCCTCACCGTCTTCGCGGGGCACGTGAAGATGCGCGAGGACTACCTGGAGAGCATCGGGGCGATGGTCTCCTCCAACCGCCTCATGGTCCTCATGCTCGTCTCCTACGTCCCGTGGAGCCTCACCGTCCTCGCCCTCG
>NZ_MWIG01000910.1:0-317 GCF_002156145.1 Streptomyces sp. NRRL B-24572
TCCCGTCGTGGACCTCGCCGCGCTTGTGGGTGGCACCGGTGAGGTAGAGGAAGCGCTCGGTGACGGTGGTCTTGCCGGCGTCGACGTGGGCGAGGATGCCGAGGTTGCGGATACGCATGATGGCGTCGTGCCTTTCGCTGCTGCGTGGAGAACGGGCAGCGCGATTCCCGGACGGATCCCTACGGGATCGTGGTCACGTCACGGGTCGGCGATGGCGGGCGCGCAGCCGCCACCGGCCGGAGCGAGAGGCGAGGATCACGTCGAAGCGGCGCGTACGCACGGTCGGCTCTCCTCGGTAGACACACTCGCGGCACGGC
>NZ_MWIG01000910.1:398-648 GCF_002156145.1 Streptomyces sp. NRRL B-24572
CGGCCGCGCCGCGCGGGCGGACGACGACCCAGCGGGTTCCGTCGCCCCGGTCGGTGTCCTCGACCAGGTCGAAGCCGACGGCGTCGGTGTAGAAGGCGATGGCCTCGTCGTAGTCACGGACGACGAGAGTGACGAGTGCGATGGACGGCATTTCCTCAACGTAATACGCGGAGGGGGAGGAACCCACCCGCGCCGACCCGCGTCGTCGTGCGGGATCACCCTTGTCGGGCGGGGGCGGAGCTCGGAGAGG
>NZ_MWIG01000911.1:0-1568 GCF_002156145.1 Streptomyces sp. NRRL B-24572
CGTCGCCGAGCAGCTCGTGCCACTGGGCCAGCTGGTCTCGGGCCTCGCCCTGATCGGTGCGGATGGTGCGCGGGTCGAGCCGGCCTATGTAGGCCAGCAGGGCGGCGATTTCGCGGCGATCCACGGTCAGCCCTCCGTTCCGGTCGGCTCGTCGAGGGCGGCGAGAAGGGCGGCGGTGTGCGCCTCGGCCCGCGTCATACCGCCGGGGGCGGCGGAGGCTCCGCCGGGCACGGCGTAGAGGTTCGGGCGGCTGGGGGCGTGCTCCCGGGCGATCCAGGAGCGCCAGTCGGTGGCCCAGGCATCCGCCGGCCTCGGCTTGAAGACCGCCCGGTGGGCACGCCACTTCGCGTCGGCCGCACGCAGGCCCTCCTGGCCGAGCCGGTCGAGGTGTCCCTGCTCGCGGGCCCAGGCGTGGGTGGCGGGGTCAACCTGCCACTCGGCAGCCGAGAGGACGGCGGCACCACTGCTGTACCTACGGTTCAAATCCGGTTCACTACGGTTCTGTGTGCCGGTTTCCGGTACACCGCTGTGCCGGTTTCCGGTACGTCGGGGTGCTGGTTTCCGCCGGGACCTGCCGGTTTCCGGTTCTGCCGGATTCCGGTCCCTCGCGGGGGATTCCGGTACCTCACGCGGCCGGATTCCGTACCGCCGCAGAACCGAGACCCGCAGGGTGGGGGCGGCCTCGGGCCCGCCCGTCGGCGCCTGATCGGCGTCCTCGCCCTGTGCGTCCTCGGCGACGGCCTGGGCGGCGAGGGGCAGGCGGTAGACCGTGCTGCGCTGCGGGCCGGTGAGGTCGTCGAGCTGCTCCAGCTCACCGGCCTGGACCAGGCGGTCGATGGCCTCGCGCACCGTGGAGACGGACGCGCGCGTGCGCTTGGCCAGGCTGGACAGCGAGGCCCAGGAGACGCACTGCTCGTCGGCCACCCGGTCGGCGATCGACAGCAGGACCAGGCGTGCGGTCCCCCGGCTGGAGCTGTGCTCCCAGACCCACTCGCGGGCTTCGCTGCTCATCGGCCGCTCCCGACGACGGGGCGGAGCCGGCGGTTCGCCGGGGCAGGGAAGGCGGGCTCCGTCGTGGTACGTGAACGCGCCGGGGCGGAGGTGGCTGCCGCGCAGGCCAGGCGGAAGGGCCTATTGCGCAGGGCAGGAGGCATGCGATACTCCTCGTTGCAGTGTTGCCACGCTGATGCGCCCCTCGGAAGGACTCAGCGTGGTGATGGTGGGCAAACCCCGCCCTTGCCGGGGCGGACATGCCACTTAGCGTTCGGCGTCTGGGAGTTCCCGCTCCCGGGCGCCGTCGCTGTTACGCGGACCTACACGGTCTGGTCGATCTGCCGCGCTCCTTACGTCCGACGTGCCGGGCACCGTGCCCGGGGGACGACGAACATACGCACGGACCCGCGTCAAGATCCAGACTTGGTTCTTAAACTCTGTAGAACTTGTTGCCCCATCAGGTGCAGGCGCCGAAGGCGCAGCTTGCACCGCAGAGAGATCGTTTCCTGGCGGGGCAGCGACGACGCCCGTCATTCGCCCTGGGGAGTGGCCTCTCCTAAAGGCTGTCCCGTAAC
>NZ_MWIG01000912.1:0-4980 GCF_002156145.1 Streptomyces sp. NRRL B-24572
GCGTACGCGCTGGCCTCGGCCGAGATGCGGGCCGGGCGGGCCCCGGGGGACGGCGGGGCCCTGGACTCGTTCGTCTCCGCCTACGCCCACGCGCGCGGGGAGCCGGACACGCCGGCCTTCCGGCGCCGGCTCCTGAGGCTGCTCGCCCTGGACGACAGCCCGGTGCTCCCCCGGTACTGGAAGCTCGCCGCCGGCCTGTTCGCCCCGGACGAGCCGGTCCTCGGCCTGCTGCACCACCACCTCTCGACGGCCCTCCGTGCCGAGGTCCACGGCCCGGCCGCCTGAGGTCTCCCCCGGCGGGCGGCCCGCTGAGCCGTTCGGCGTACCCGGGGTGTGGTCGTCGGCGGGGCGGGGAAGGGGCGCACGGACTCAGGACGACGAGGAGGTGGTGCCGGTGTCGGGGCCGATGACCGGGGACGCGGTGGGAGCACCGTGCTGGCTGAACCTGTCCGCGCACGATCTGGAGGCGGCGCAGAGCTTCTACGGGGCGGTGCTCGGGTGGACGTTCCGGCGGGGCGCCTTCGGCGAGTCGTACGTGGTGGGTGAGCGGGACGGGGTGCCGGTGGCGGGGATCGCGGCGGTGTCCGTGCAGCCGGCGGGGCCGGTGGCCTGGACGGTGTTCTTCGCCGTCGACGACGCCGACGCGGCGGTGGCGCGGATCCGGGAGCGCGGTGGCACGGTCGGGGTGGGGCCGCTGTCGTATCCGCCGCGGGGCCGGGCGGCGCTCGCGACGGATCTGGAGGGTGCGGTGTTCGGCGTGTGGGAGGGGCGCCTGGTCTCGCGCTGGCACGTCGGGGAGCGGCAGGCGCCGGCGTGGGTGGAGCTTCACACCCGCGACGCGTTCGACGCGGCCGTGTTCTACGGCGGGGTGCTCGGCTGGGCGGACGAGAGCCAGGGCGGCACCGAGGTGTCGTACGAGCACGAGGGGGTGGTGCTGCGGCGCAACGGCGAGGCCGTTGCCCGACTCGACAGCGGTCCGGTCGAATCCGAGTCGCCCCGCCCTGAGTTGCGGCCGCGCTGGCTGGTCCGTTTCCGGGTGCGGGATCTGGAGGCGGCGCGGGAGGCGGTCCTGGCGCACGGTGGGTCGGTGGTGCCGGGCGGCGAGTGGGCCGGGGTGCGGCCGCCGGGCAGCGACGAGCACCGTCTCGTGGTCCGCGATCCGGAGGGGGCGCTGTTCGCCGTGGAGGCGGAGGAGGCGGAGGAGACGGGTTGATCCGGCTCGCGGGCGCGCGCCGCACCATGTGATCCACGGCTCTCTGTTCGGAAGCTCCTTGTGTGCGCCGTAGATGATCCTGCAATCTTCATCTCACGCAGGATCAGATTCGGCACAGGCGATGGCTTCACGAAGGGAAGGACCCATGAGCGGCGAGCGCCCCGAGCTGTACGAGATGTTCGACGAGCGGTTCCTCACGGGACGGTGCATGTACGGGGACGACCACCTCGAAGTCCTCCACACGGGCTGTCGTTGGGCCGAGGGGCCGATCTATCTGCCCGCCTGGCGGCAGCTGATCTGGAGCGACATCCCGAACGACCGGATGCTGCGCTGGGACGAGGAGACGGGCGCCGTCGCCGTCTTCCGCCGCTCGGCCGGGCACACCAACGGCAACACCCTGGACCGCGAGGGCCGGCTGATCTCCTGTGAGCAGGGCAACCGGCGCGTGACGCGCACCGAGCACGACGGCACGGTCACCGTGCTCGCGGACCGCTGGCAGGGCAAGCGCCTGAACAGTCCGAACGACGCGGCGGTGAAGTCCGACGGCTCGATCTGGTTCTCCGATCCGGACTTCGGCATCACCAGCGACTACGAGGGCTATCGCGCGGAGAGCGAGATCGGCTCCAACAACGTCTACCGCATCGACCCCGACAGCGGTGAAGTCCGGCTCGTGGCCGACGAGTTCGCCGCACCGAACGGTCTGGTCTTCTCCCACGACGAGAGTCGGCTCTTCGTCTCCGACACCCGGGCGGGCTTCATCCGGGTCTTCGACGTGCGCGAGGACGGCACGCTCTCCGACGGCAAGGTCTTCGCCGACGCCTCGGCCCGCGAGGAGGCCCGCTTCGACAACCTGCGCTTCGACGCCGACGGCCGTCTCTGGGCCGCCGCCATGAGCGACGGGGTGCACTGCTACGACCCCGACGGCACCCTGATCGGGCGGCTGAACGTCCCGGAGCCCGTCGCCAACATCTCCTGGGGCGGCGCCAAGCGCAACCGTCTCTTCATCGCCGCCCAGACCAGCCTGTACTCGGTGGTCATGAGCAACACGGGCACCCACCCGACCGGTCCCGGCCGCCGGCCCTGGCTGGGCACGGCGGCCTGAAGTCCGTTCGATCGGAGGTCAGTTCGCGGCGGCTCGGGCGGCGACTCGGGCGAGGAGCCGCTCGCGCTGGGCCGGGTCGGTCGCCAGGTCGATCGCGGTCCACGCCATGGCCAGGCCTCCGTCGAGGACGGCACGGTCGGCGGCGGCCGTGGTGCCGTACCGGGTGAAGTCCGGGTGGTGCATGATCGTGTCGCCGCAGTCGTATCCGATGGACGGGTGGATCGTCGGGACGAGGTGCGAGACGTTCCCCATGTCGGTCGAACCACCGCGCACGTCCGGGTCGTCGGGAAGGACGGTGCGGCCGAGGGCCTCGGCGGCGGCCTGGTAGCTGCGGCCCATCGCGAGGTCCTGACGGAGGTCGGCGTAGTCGTTGCCCACGGTCTCCAGGAGGAGCTCGGCGCCGGTGGCGAGGGCTCCGGCCTCGAAGCAGGCCCGTACCCGTGCCTGGAGTTCGGCGAGCTCCTCGCTGGTACGGGCGCGGACGTCGTACGTCGCGGTGGCGCGGTCCGGGATGACGTTCGCCGCGTCGCCGGCCGAGGTGACGACGCCGGAGACGACGGCGCCGGGGACCATCTGCTGGCGGTGGGCGGCGATCGCGACCTGGGCGATCATCATCGCGTCGGCGGCGTTCACGCCCCGGTGCGGCATCGCGGCGGCGTGCGCGGGGACTCCGGAGTACGCGACGGAGAGGCTGCTGATGGCGAGGGTGGTGAGACCCACGGTGTCCTGCGGTGCGGCGTGCACCATCATGGCGGCCGCCACGTCGTCGAAGGCCCCGGCGCGGATCATGTCGACCTTGCCGCCGCCCGACTCCTCGGCGGGGGTGCCGAGGAGCGCGACGGTGACACCGAGGTCGTCGGCGAGCGGCGCGAGGGCGAGGGCGGCGGCCACGGAGGCCGAGCCGTTGACGTTGTGGCCGCAGGCGTGGCCGATCCCGGGGAGCGCGTCGTACTCGGCGCAGATCGCGACGACCAGGTCGCCGGTGCCGGCGGTGGCGCGGAAGGCGGTGGGCAGCCCGTACGCCCCGCGGGTCACGTCGAAGCCGGCGCGCTCGACGAGGTCGGTGATGCGGCGGGCCGCGCGATGCTCCTCGTAGGCGAGTTCGGGGTCGGCGTGCAGGGCGTGGCTGAGCCCGATGACCGCTTCCTGGTGGCGGGTGAGGACGGCCCGGCTGTGGTGGCGGGCCGTGGTGGTCGTCGTCATCGGAGGTCCTTCGACGGGGTGCGGTAGAGGAGGGAGGCGGCGCCGCCGACGAGGGAGATCACGGCGCACAGCACCCAGGAGGTGGTGTAGGCGCCGAGGTCCGGCAGGGTGTGGCCGGCGGGCGTGCGCCCGGCGAAGACGGTGAGGACCGCGGCGGCGCCGAGCGAGCCGCCGACGTTGATGATCAGCTCGTTGATGCCGGAGCCGACGGACGTCCGGTCGTGGGGGACGGACTCGACGGCGAGGGTGCGCGTGGAGTGCTGGAGGAAGCCGTTGCCCAGACCGGCGAGCGCCGTGCCGAACAGGAAGAGCGGCGCCGAGGAGTGGACGGCGAGGACGACTCCGTATCCGAGGGCCATCAGGGCGGAGCCGGCGACGAGGGTGAGCCGGTCGGTGATGCGGGCGGCGACGGCGGGGGCGGCGAGCGCGCCGAGGGCCATGGCGAGGAGGTTGGGGAGCATGGCCAGGCCGATGACGACGGGGCTGTAGCCGAAGCCGTACCCGGTCTCGTCGGGGCTCGTGCCGAGGAAGACCGGGTGGGCGACCTGGAGGCCGAGCATGCAGAAGCTGAAGGCGAGCGTCACGACGGAGACGACGACCACGTTGCGCCGGCGGAACATCCGGACGTCGATCATGGGCTCGGCGGTACGGAGCTCCACGAACACCCACAGGGCGGTGACGAGCACGCCGCCGACCAGGGTGGCGAGCGTCCGGGCGGAGGTCCACTCCCAGCCGGGGGTGCCGCCGAGACCGAGCGCGAGCATCAGGGCGACCAGGCCGAGGGAGAGCAGGACCGCCCCGGCCCAGTCGACGGAGCCGCCGGGGCGGTCGTCGGACTCGGGGAGCAGCGGCCAGGTCACCACGAGCGCGAGGCTCGCGCCGATGGCGGGCACCCAGAGGGCGGCGGTGGGGCTGTCGACGTTCGCGGCGATGAAGCCGCTGGACAGCAGGCCGAGGGTGAGGCCGCCGATCAGCGCGGCGACCATGAGGCTGATGCCGCGGCGGCTCTCGGCGTCGCCGCCGTCGGGGCGGTTGCGGAGGATGCCGACGAGGAGCGGGAAGAAGCCCGCGATGGCGCCCTGGAGGATCTGGCCGGCGAGCAGCACCGGGAAGGAGCGGCTCAGCCCGACGAGGACGGAGCCGGCGATGACGATCGCGAGGTTCCAGCGGAGGAGTCGGCGGTGGCCGTGGAGGTCGCCCATGCGGGCGAGGACCGGCGTGAACGCGACGCTCGCGAGCAGGTTCGCGATGCTGATCCAGTTCAGGTCCGCCGCGGTGACCCCGAGGGTGTCGGTGAGGCCCTTGAGCAGCGGGGAGAGGAAGCCCTGGGTGATGCCGCTGGAGAGCTCGACGAGTGCGACCGAGGCGATGACCGCGCCGGCGGGGACGGGGCGTACGGCTCTTCTCCGTACGGGGGCGGTGCGGGTACCGGCGTCCGTCATACGTATTACCTCTTCGGGAG
>NZ_MWIG01000913.1:0-7427 GCF_002156145.1 Streptomyces sp. NRRL B-24572
GCCACCAGCTGGCGCAGCGGCGGGTAGACGTTGGTCCAGTCGCCGCTGCGCCAGCTGGTGGCCGACGGCCTGGTCGACACCGACGGGATCGGCCGGCCCTACCGTCTGTCCGCGGCGGGCGACGGCCTGGGGCCCGTTCTCGGAGCCCTGTCCGCGTGGTCCGCCGGTCAGCCCCTCAGCAAGGCCGGCCAGCACCCGGTCTGGGGGCATCCCCAGATCACGCCCGCGCCGAAGGGATGGGTCAGCAACCAGTCCCGGCCGACGTGGCGCAACCGCGACCTCTTCTCCCACGCCACGCCCGCCCGCCCGATGGCGGCCGTCCCGGCGGGAGGCCCGCGCCGATGACCACCCTGTTCACCTCCGCCGAACTGGACAAGGCCATCGTGCTGCTCGCCTCGCCGCCGCTGGTCCGGCTCATCACCGAGATCGACGACAACGGGGCGATACCGCCGCGACGGCTGGCCGGCATCCTCCACGACCTGTCCCCGCACCACCTGCGCTGTGCTGCCGAGACGGGCCGCGGCCACGGTCTGGTCCGGTCCGTACCCGGCATCGGCCTGGAACTCACCGAGACCGGTTCGGCCCTGGCCGACCTCTACGACGCGACCGCCCGATGGGCCCGCCGCCACAACTGTCCGGAGCCGGTCAGCGATTTCGGCAGCCGCGTCCGGCACACCTTCGATCTCCTGGCGGCCTCGCTCGCGACCGAGCAGGCCGACGGCTTCGCTTCCCCGAGCACCGGGTCCTTGTCCGGCCCCGGGCGCGAGAGTGACCTCGATGTTCTCCGCGCCCTGCTGATCCAGTGGCTGACCAGTAATCCGCAGGTCACCGCGCTGCCCGAGCCCGAGCCGGTCGCGTGAGCGCAGCGGTCATGCCCCGGCACGCGCGCCATACCGCCGGGCTGATGGGCGGCATCTACCTGCCGCGTACGGCGGACGCCCTGGCGTTCGCCATGTCCACCTACGGCATCCCGCTCCTGGTCCTGGCCACCACACGCTCCGCCACGCTGACCGGAGTTGCCTTCGCGCTGGAGTGGATCCCGAGACTGGCGGCGTTCGGGTGGGCCGGATCGGTCGTCGACCGGCGCGGCGCCTCCGTCGTCTTCCACCTCGCGTCCCTGGGGCGGGCGCTGGCCCTCACCACCGGCGCGGTCCTTCTCTACCTTCATCCGTCCGGCATCGTGGCGAGCGTGACCGTGATGGCGCTCGCGGCGGCCACTGGCGTGCTCACGGAGTTCAGTTACATCGCGGCCGAGACCGCGGGGGCTGCTGCCGGCCGCCGAGCCGGTGCACGCGCCCACCGGGTCCAGGCCGTTTTGCTCGGGATCGACCAGACCGCGACCCTGGCCGGCCCCGCGCTCGCCGGACTGCTCCTGCTCACCGGCCCGCCGCAGATGCTCGCGGTGATCACCGCGCTCTCGCTGCTCGCCGCGCTGCTCGCCCTGCGCACACCCCCTTCGCCCGTCGCCCCGGCCCGTGCGCCCAAGGGGCAGTCCGGCGCCGGCCTGCTCACCGGATGGCGCACCATCCGCTCCCTGCCCGCGCTTGGCTGGCTCGTGACCGGGCTGACCTTGTCCAACCTGGCCACGGGCCTCCTCCAAGCGGCCGGCCCCGTGATCGTCGTCCAGCACTTCGGGCAGTCGACCACCGCCGTCGGCCTGGTCTGGTCCGCCGCCGCCGGAGCGACGCTTCTGGCCGTCACCATCTGCCGGTTCGCGATCGACCGCCTGGGCTTGTGGCCGGTCGGCGCCGCCTGCGCAGCCCTCGCCTCGCTCGCCTGTCTCGCCGCCGCCCAGGCCCCCGACTACCGCTCCTACCTGATCCTCGTCGCCCTCCTCATGGCGGGCGAAGGCGGCATGACGGTGGTCCTGCGCACCCTGCGCTCCCGCCTCATCCCGCCGGAGAAGTTCGGCAGCACCCTGTCGGTGACCATCCTCATCCTCCTGCTGCCCTTCCCCGTCGCCGGCGTACTCACAGCGCTCACCCCGCCCGAGGCACTCGGCCACGTCATCACCGCCTGCGCCGCCCTGCAGGCACTCGGGCTGTTTTGCGCCTTCGCCCGCCTGCGCACCGATCCCGCCCTGCGCTCCTGACCGCGCCACGCTTTCCCCAGCCTGTGGAGACCCCCATGCCCGCTGTCGCTCTCGGCCCGAACCCTGCGCACGGTCGCACCATCACCGAACAGTTCCACGCCTTCGACGCACACAACCCGCACGTGTACCGCGCCCTGGAACGCCTGGCCGCGCGCCGCCTCGCCGCCGGCGCCACCCGCGTCGGCGTGAAGGACCTCTTCGAGGACCTGCGTCGCCAGCTCCCGCACGGCGTCGCCGGACTGAACAACAACTTCACCGCCCTCTACGCCCGCCGCCTGGTCGACGACCACCCCCGCTGGGCCAGCGCGTTCGAGCTGCGCCGCCGCCGCGCCGCCTGACCTACCCCGTCCCGCCCTCCACCGATACGGAGAACCGTCTTCTTGTCCGCTCGCCCCCGCCTCCTCGTCGTCTCGCCAGGCGATGAGATCTACCGCGGCTACTGCCTCAAGCAGGTGGCCGCCGCGTACGACGTCGTCCTGCTGACCGGTACCGAGCCGTCGTGGGAGAGGCCGTACATCGTCGACCACGCCGTCGCCGACCTCGACAACACCACCGACCTGCTCGCCGCCGGCCGTGCCCTCGCCGAGCGCCACGAACTCGCCGGCGTGGCCACCTGGACGGAGTGGCACCTCGTACCCACCGCCCGCCTCGCCCGCGCGCTCGAACTGCCGACGAACTCCGTCGAGGTGATGCGGGCCTGCCGCAACAAGGCCACCGCCCGCACCCTGTTCGCCCGCCACGGCGTTCCCTCGGCGGCCTCGATGAAGGCACGGTCCCTGGTGGAGGCGGGGCTGGCGACGATGACCATCGGCTACCCCGCCGTACTCAAGCCCGCCGCGTTCGCCGGAAGCATCGGCGTGATCCGCATCGACCGGCCCGAGCAGCTGCCCGACGCCTTCGACTTCGCCTCGGCCGGTGCCGGCCAGAGCCACGAGGACACCGCGGTCCTGGTCGAGGAGTACCTCGACGGCCCGGAGATCTCGGTCGAGTGCGTCACCCACCACGGCGAGACCACCGCCGTCGCCGTCACCCGCAAGAGCCTCGGCCCGGCCCCGTACTTCGAGGAGACCGGCCACACCGTCGACCCCGACGACCCGCTCCTCGTCCAGGTCGCGCCGGTCGCCGCCGCCGCGATCAAGGCCCTGGGCATCACCGACGGCGTCCAGCACGTCGAGATGCGCTTGGTCGACGGCCGCCCCCGCCTGATCGAGGTCAACGCACGCATCGGCGGCGACATGATCGGCCACCTCGTCCGCCTCGCCACCGGCATCGACCTGCCCAAGGCCGCAGCCGACCTCGCCTGCGGCCGTACCCCCGACCTCACCCCGACCCGGCACGAGACCGCCGGTATCCGCATGCTCTACCCGGCCGCCTCCGGCACCCTCACCCAGCGCCACATCAACCAGGAATTCGCCGCCCACACCCCCTGGCTCCGCCAGGTGCAGTGGACCCGCCAGCTCGGCGAACCGATCCTCCTGCCGCCCCACGGAGACCTGTTCACCGCCCGAGCCGGGTTCTACATCGTCAGCGGCCGCGACACCACCGAGGTCAACGAGCGCCTCGACACCGCCGCCCACGAGATCACCGTCACCACCCAGGCGGTCCGATGAGCCCCGCGCCCGACCCGCGCTCCGACATCGACGGCGACGTCTACGTCTCCCCGCGTCATCTCGCCGGCTCCCTCGCGATCGGCGACCCCGCACTCGCCCCGCTTCTCGCCCTCGGCTGGGACCTGGAGCACGACGACCTCGGCAACGTCTACGTCAATTCCCCAGACCGCAAGATCCGCCTCGGCTTCCTCCCCGAAGGCGAGGACGACGGCCTGTGGCGGATCAACGCCTACAAGGACCCGTTCGGCCCGCCCGCGTGGGGCGTGTGCTTCAACGACTCCACCCCGACCGAGTTCGTGACCGCCTTCACCACCGCCCTCGCCGAAGCATACGAACAGGGCCCCGACGCCTACCTCACACGCCCCGTGGCCGACAGCGCGGAGCACAACCCGTTCCACGCCGTCGCCGTGCTCGTCAACCGCGGCTGGCAGCTCGACCGCCCCGAGCCCGACACATTCGCGGTCAAGGCCCCCGACGGGCTCGCCGCACTCCACTTCACCACCGGTCACCTCGCCCCGGAGGGCGAGCTGGCCACGCGCGCGGCCCGCTGGGAGATCTGGGCAGGCACCTCCCTCGACCGGCCCCTCTGGTACGCCACCGCCAGCACCGACACCCCCGTCGCCCTGCTCAAGGCCGTCACCGAGTGCGTCTCTGACCCGACCCCGCTGCCGCGCTGGCGTCAGGACACCCACAGCTACGTCGAGGGCATGGCCCAGCTCACCCCCATCCTCCCGCCAAGCCTGCCGGCCCCGACCCCGCTCGACGTGAAGAGGGCCGTCTCATCCCGCCGCCCGGCCACGCTCCCCGCCGCCAGCGTCCCGCGCTGGAGCACCACCAGCCGCCCGGCCCTGCCCGGTCCGCGCCGCTGACACCAGCTCGACCTCGACCGGAGACGCATCGTGTCCCTGCATGCCCCCGAGTTCTTCGCCGAACTGTGCCTCCCCTTCCCCGACAGCACCGTCGTGGGCAACACGTACTACGCCACCCCCGTCGCCAGCGCACCGCTGCGGCTGCGGATCGACTTCAGCCGCACCATCCACGCCGACACGTACGGTGGCCTGCGCCTGGCAGTCGTCCACCCGGACCGAGGCGAGATCGACGCGGTGGCGCTCGACTTCGTGGACCACGGCACCTTTCACCGCCGCGACGAGGCTCGCAACACCTTGGTGAACAGCAAGTACTACGGCACGTTCGCCACGTACCGCCGGCCTGGAAAGCCGCCGTGGGAGGGCGCCGTCACCACCGGGCTGCGTGACGCCATCGAGCATTACGCCGCCGCCTGGTTCCCCGGTGTGTGGGACGAGTCCGCGCCGCCGCGCACCCGGGGCCGTACCGCTCACAGGACCCCCGCCCCGGCAGTCGCCCGCAGCGGTGGCCGTGCCCGGTGAGCCGACTCTCTCCATCCCCCTGCCGAGGGCGCTCGGCCTCTCCAGGAGCCACTTCGTGTCGTTCGACCCGTTCCAGAATCTCGACCCCGCCCAGAGTGTGAAGGTCCTTCCGCGCCACCTGGCAGGACCCGGCCCAGCCAGTCCCCGTACCGCCTGGCCCTTCCCCTTCGACAAGGACTGGTCACTGCACCAGCCCGAAGAGGGAACAGCCTTCGCCACCAGACCCTGCCTGCGGCTGTGGACGCGCCTCGCCCTCGAACCTGACAAGCCCTGCAAGGGAACGTGGACCATCGCCGCCAACCGTGTCCCGTTCGGCCCGGTGGCCTGGCAGATCACCCTCGACGCCACCACACCGGTCGAGCTGCTGCACGATCTCCACACCGAACTGCTCGACCTCTACCTGGAAGACCGGCACAGCGACCGCGACTGGCTGTACGAGGACGAGACCGCGCCGTACGAGGCGTACGCGCCGCTGTTCGCCCGCGGCTGGAGCCACAGCGTCAAGACGGACGGCACCCAGACCTTCCTGGCGCCGGACGGGCTCGGGGGCGTACTGCACCGCTACGCCACCACGGGATCTGACGGTCCGACCTGGCGGGCCTGGGGCGGATACCCGAGCGAACCTCACTGGCAGGCGCGCTTCTCATTCGGTACGCCCACCACGCTCGTCGCGGCTTTCACCGCCTCGCTGATCTCCACCGAGCCGGTCCACCGCACCGCCCAGGACGTCCCCTTCCACACCCGCCGTCACCTCTACGTTGCCGCACCAGCGCCAGCCAAGCAGACGACAGGCCCTCTGCCCGTCGCCCCGCCTCCCAAGGGCGTCGGCCTCGGCCGATCTCTCTGAACCCTCCCTCTCACTCGTACCAAGGAGCCTTTCTCGTGCATGCCCGTACCGTTCGCGGTGCCCTCCGAACCCTGGCCGTGGCCACCGCCGCCGGCGTGGCCGGCACCCTGGTCTGGACTCCCGCCCAGGCAGCCCCCGCTCCCATCTCCCTGGGCCCCGGTTACACGATTCCCGACTCCGAAGGCAACGCCGACGCCTCACACATCGGCGCCTACGGCCCGCCCGGCCCGGCCGTCCACGGAGATGCCGAGACCTACTGCGCCGACCCTGAGCGCAAGGGCCCGGCCGACGCCGGCGGCTACGGCGCCCCGAGGCCGGTGACCGCCTGGACGTCGTCGGTGACCGGCAAGACCGTACTGAAGGAGCGCCTGGCCCAGGCGGCGTACGTGATCAGGCGGTACGGGCAGACCCGCGACAACGCGCAGGCGGCAGCCGTCGATGCGGTCGTGTACGAGTACCTGGCCGGCGGCACGTACGCCCTCGACGGCACCCGCGGCAAGCAGCGCCTCGCCTACCCCGTCGTATCCCCCACCGCCCGCACCCTCGCCCAGGGCTACATCACCGAGGCCAAGCGGCTCGCCGGCCCCTACACCCTCACGATCACCCCCTCGGTGAAGACCACCACCGCCGGGACGAAGGTCACCATCGCCGTAAAGATCACCACGAGCGCGGGCGCCCCCGTGCCCAAGGTGACCGTCGCGCTGGCCGAGTCCGGCTCCGGCACCGCCACAGGGAAGGTCACCACGAGCGCGAGCGGCACCGCCCAGTGGGAGTTCACCGCGAAGACCGCGGGCACCGCCAGCGTCACCGCGAAGACCGACGGCCTGCCCGCCACCGACCTGCAGGTCCTCACTCCGAAGAACCCCGCCGCTCAGCGCATGCTCCTCGCCGGCGGTACCACGAGCGCGGAGGACTCTGCCACCGTCACCGTGGACGAGGCGACCGGCGGCGTCACCATCCGGAAGAAGGACCCCGAGGGCAGCCGCCTGGTCGGCGCCGCCTTCGAGCTCGTGGACAAGGACCGGAAGAAGGTCGCCGAGGGCAAGACCGACGCACAGGGCGTCCTCGCCTTCGACCAGCTCCGGGCCGGCACCTACCGCCTGCGCGAGACCTCTTCCGGCAGCCCTATCCACGACCTCGTGCCCGAGCAGACCATCACCATCACCGCCGGACGCACCGCACAGGCCAACCCGATCGACCTCACCGACCCGTTCAAGAAGGCCGATCTGTCGGTGAAGAAGATCGACAAGAACACCGGCCGGGCGCTCGCGGGCGCGGTCATCGCCATCCGGGCCGACGAGAAAGACAAGACCGGCAAGCACATCCCCGGCAAGGTCGTCACCACGCTGACCACCGGCACGAACGGCACCGCCGAGACCGACCTCGACGTCACCCTCAAGGCCGGCACCCGCTACTGGGCCGCCGAGACCAAGGCCCCCGACGGCTACCAGCTCGACACCACGCCCGTCGCGTTCACCGCGAAGCCCGGC
>NZ_MWIG01000914.1:0-1046 GCF_002156145.1 Streptomyces sp. NRRL B-24572
CCGCCGTACGGATCGGCCACCGGCACGGGCGGCGCCCGCCGCGCCGCCCGTGCCGGTGGCCGATCCGTACGGCGGGGAGTTCCGGCCCTCGGTCCACCAGGGGCGCGGCAAGGAGACCGTGCACTGCGACCCGGGGCTGCCGGCGGGGCACTGGGTGCTCCTGGAGATCGAGTCGTACCACTCGATGTCCACCACGATCGAGTCCTGCGACGCGTACGGGCGGGCCGAGGACTTCCTGCTCACGGCGTACGAGGACGACGTACGCGCGCGTACCGTCGCCCTCGTCCCGCGCGCCCGCCCGCTGACCCTGCGGGTGGAGGCCGACACCCCCTGGACGCTGCGGGTGCTGCCGCTGTCCCACGCGCGCCGTTTCGACAGCCACGTCGAGGGGATCGCGCACGATCTGGTGGTCTACGAGGGGCCGGCCGGGGTCCTCGACTTCGCGCACCACGGGGAGTCCAACTTCACCGTCCACCAGCACACCCCGCCCCTCGATCCGCTCTACGACGACGAGGAGCAGGACCTGCTGGTCAACGAGATCGGCGAGGTCCGGGTGAGCGCCCCGGTGCCGGGTCCCGGGCTGCTGCGGATCAGCGGTGACGGACCGTGGAAATGTTCCGTGCGCCGCTGAGGCGGCCCGTGGAAGGATGGCCCAAACGTCACGAAACCGAGGAGTTGACCGGGTGCCTGGGACAAACCTGACCCGTGAAGAGGCTCAGCAGCGGGCGGCGCTGCTGACCGTGGACGCGTACGAGGTCGAACTCGACCTCACCGGTGCGCAGGAGGGCGGGACCTACCGGTCCGTCACCACCGTCCGCTTCGATTCCGCCGAGGCCGGCGCCGAGACCTTCATCGACCTCGTCGCCCCCGCCGTCCACGAGGCCGTGCTCAACGGGCACGCCCTGGACGTCGCCGCCGTCTTCCGGGACTCCCGGATCGCGCTGCCGGGCCTGCTCGCGGGCCGCAACGAGCTGAAGGTCGTCGCCGACTGCGCGTACACCAACACCGGTGAGGGCCTGCACCGCTTCGTCGACCCGGTCGACGAC
>NZ_MWIG01000915.1:0-3204 GCF_002156145.1 Streptomyces sp. NRRL B-24572
CGCCACCGCACAGCCCGGGGGCGGGACCGCCCCGGGCTGTGCGGTGGCGTGTTCGGTGGGTGGGACGGTCATGCGGTCTCCTGGGCGGCGGCGAGGGTGCACAGGTAGTCCATCAGCGAGAGCAGGGCGTCGCGGCAGGACGCCCGGTTCCGTGCGTCGCAGGTGACGATGGGCACGGAGTTGCTGAGGGCCAGAGCGGTGCGCAGATCTGCTACGGGGTACTGCGGGGCCTCCGGGAAGGCGTTGACGGCCACGACGAACGGGACGCGGCGGTCCTCGAGTCGGGTGATGACCTCGAAGGAGACTTCGATCCTGCGGGTGTCGACGAGGACCACGGCGCCGAGCGCGCCTTCGAAGATGCCGTTCCACAGGAACCAGAAGCGCTCCTGTCCGGGGGTCCCGAACAGGTAGAGGATCAGCTCCTGGTTGATGCTGATCCGTCCGAAGTCCATCGCGACGGTCGTGGTCTTCTTGCCCTGGGCGCCGGGGTTGTCGTCGATGCCGACGCCCGCCTGCGTCATCGTCTCCTCGGTGGTCAGGGGCGGGATCTCGCTCACCGCCCCGACCATGGTCGTCTTGCCGACTCCGAAGCCGCCGACGACCACGACCTTCACCCCCCTGGCGCCGTGGGGCAGTGGCAGGTCGGTGTCGCGCCGGCCGGCATCGAGTACGTCAGAGCTTGCGTAGTCCATGGATCACCGCCTCCAGTAGGCCGCGTTCGGGATAGGCCGCCACGGGCACGGGCGCGATGGCCTCGACCCGCTCCTCCTCGACGAGCTTGGAGAGCAGCGTGGTGACGACGCTGAAGGGAAGGCTGAGGTACGCGGAGAGCTCGGCCACCGAGAGCGGGTACGTGCACAGGGTGAGGACGGCCGCCTGCTCGGGCTGCATGGCGGGGTCGGGTTCGGACCGCGTCGCGATGAGCGTGACCAGGTTGAACGCGCCGCCCGCGGAGTCCGGGCCACCGGTAATGACGTAGAGCGGGACGGGATTGCCTTCATTCCAGGGGTCCTGGTTCTCCGATGTCACATCGCCTGCCCGACGTCCTCACGAGGCGGGCTCGTCATGTAGTGACCGATCCGGGTGACCAGCGTCCGCATGCGGCTGCCGAGCAGCCCGGCGTCCACCTCCTGGTCGGCGAGGACCGCGAGGTAGGCCCCCGGTCCGGCCGCCATCAGGGAGAAGTACCCGCCGTCGGCCTCGATCCCGACCATGTGCGTCGACCCGTCGCCCTCCGGGAACATCTGCGCGATGGCCCGCGCGAGGCTCTGGATGCCGGAGCAGGCGGCGGCGATCGCGTCGGCGGTGTCGGGGGCCGTGTTCGCCTGCCCGATGCACAGGCCGTCCGACGACAGGGCGACCACGTGTCGCACGTACGGGACCTCGCCCAGCAGGTCCGTGAGGATCCAGTCCATGTTCGGCAGTGGCTGCATGTTACTCGTCCTCATCTGACGGCTCGCTGGGGGAAAGGGAAGGGGCGGCGACCGGACTCCTGTCGCCTCTGTCGGCGTTGAAGGCCTCCCACATCAGTCCCGGCTCGCGGTGACGGCCGGAGGTGCCCCGGGAGGCCGCCGTGTCGGCGGAGGGCGCGGGCCCGGTCTGGACGATCGGGATCGGCACGGGCGACTCGCGGCGTCGCTGCGGGAGCGCGGGCCCGGGCGACTCCCGGCGTCGCTGCGGGAGGCCGTTGGCGGTCTTCCTGACCTCGACGGATTCCGCGGTGGCGTCGGGCGCCGGCGTGGGCCGGGGCAGGACCGGTCCGCCCGTACGCCGTCGGGCGTGCTGCGGGAGCTTCAGGGCGGACGGCGGCACCGTGGTGATCAGGTCCCGGGGGACGAGCACCACGGCCCGTACGCCTCCGTAGGCGGAGATGCGCAGGTCGACGTCGCAGCCGTGCTGGCGGGCCAGCCGGCTGACGACCGGGAGGCCGATCTGGGTGAGCTCGCCCAGGCCCGAGAGGTTGACGCCGGTCTGCGACTGCGCCATGACGCGCTCGACGCGCTGCCGGACCTCTTCGGTGAGTCCGATCCCGCGGTCCTCGATCTCGATCGCGATGCCGGTCGGCACCTCGCTCGCGGTCACCTCCACGGGGGTGTGGGGCGGCGAGAACGTCGTGGCGTTGTCGAGGAGTTCGGCGAGGAGGTGCATCAGCGGCTCGGCGCCGGGGCCGACCACGGCCACCTCCGCGATCGAGGTCAGCTTCACCCGGGGGAAGTCCACGATGCGTGACATGGCCCCGCGCAGGACGTCGTAGAGCGGGATCGCCTTCGACCACTGGCGGCCGGGCCGGGCGTCGCCGAGGACCGCGACGCTGGCCGCGAGGCGGCCGATCAGGGCGTTGCGGTGGTCGACCTCCTGCAGGCCCCGGGAGACCACGAGGTCGTTTCCGTGGAGGATCTGCATGGCGTGGAGGTCCTTGGCGAGCTGGTGCACGATCGCCTGGACCCTGCGCGCGATCGCCACGAGGGCCCGCTGGGAGGCGTCCCTGGTGTTCTCCTCGGCCTCCACGGCTTCCAGGGAGGTCCGCAGGGCCTCCCTGAGCGCCTCGGCGTAGTCGGGGTCGATGTGCTTGCCGAAGGTGACGGCCCGCAGGATCTCGGAGGAGGAGTCGCCCTTCTGCAGTCGGGCGACGGCCGCGGGGAGGAGCTCCTCGGCGAGCCAGGCGACGGTGGTCCGCTGGTCGTCCAGGCGGGTGAGCAGCGCGGCCTCGCGCTGGGCGTGCTGCTCCGCCGCCTCGACCCTCGCCCGCGTGTGCCGCTGCGCCTCCGCCGCGCGGGTTCGGCGCGCGGCGGCGGCCGAGGTGGCGACCGTCAGGAGGACCCCGGTGAGTCCGCACCAGGCGACCGGTGTCCGTATCTCCGCGGAGGAGAAGAGCAACGCTATTACGGAGGCCACGGCCAGAATTCCGGGAGGAAGGAGCCACACCCGGGCGGCCGCGGTCGGCCGGGATCTGGGAATTGAACCTGCACGAACCATCAAGGGGTCCCTAAACCGTCTGAAATGAACGGACTGAGGTGATGCGTCGCGCCGACGGTGACTCGCTGTGAGCGCCGCGCAACACATCGGGGAGCATAGTCAGTTCGGGTTCGCCATGTGACCTTGCTGGAAGGACAGCCTCCAGCGGTCATTGCCGACCTATAAAACGACCATTCACCGAACGGAAACGTGCGGGACCGATCACATTCTGGCGTCCGTGATGATGGG
>NZ_MWIG01000916.1:0-1167 GCF_002156145.1 Streptomyces sp. NRRL B-24572
AGGCCGGTGCGGGCCTCCCCGTCGGCGCCTGACGCCCGCACCGCGCCGAAGCAGCTCAGCCGGGGGCCGTCGGCTGTGAGCAGGACCGCGGCTGAGCTGCTTCGGCGCGGTACGGGCGGCAGGCGCCGACGGGGAGGCCCGCACCGGCCTGCCGGGCCTCGACCCGGGCGCGCTCGCCCCCGAGCAGGCGTCGGGCGGCCGGCCGCGCCCGCCGGGTGACGTCTTCGCGCTCGGCGCGGTCCTCGCGTACGCCGCCACCGGCCACACGGTCCCCGAACGTGACGAACTCCCGCCCGCCCTGCGGCCGATCGTCTCCGCGTGCCTGGCCCGCGACCCGGCGGACCGCCCGACCGCCGCCGCCCTGATGACGGCCCTGGCGCCGCCGACCACGCACGGGACGGTCCTGAACTCGGCCGGCACCCTGCTCGCCCCCGGCTGGCTGCCGGGAAGGGTGGTGGCGGCGCTGGCCCGCCAGTCCTCGGAACTCCTGGCGGCCGAACTCCCCACCGACACCACCTCCCGGACCTGACTGACTCATGCTGTCGCCCCTGACCCACGACGACCCGGCCACCGTCGCCACGTACCGCCTCCTCGCCCGCCTCGGCTCCGGCGGCATGGGCACGGTGTACCTGGCGCGCACCCCCGGCGGCCGTACGGTCGCCCTGAAGACGGTGCACGCCCGCCTGGCGACCGACCCCGCGTTCCGTTCCCGCTTCCGCCTGGAGACGGACGCGGCGCGGATCATCGGCGCGCGGCACGGCGCGGCGGTCGTCGACGCGGACCCGCTGGCCGAGACGCCGTGGCTGGCCACCGAGTACGTCCTCGGCCCGCCGCTCGACGACGCCGTCGCCCTCGGCGGCCCCCTCCCCGAACCGACCGTCCGCGCCCTCGGCGCCGCGCTCGCCGGGGCCCTCGCGCAACTGCACTCCTCGGACGTGGTCCACCGCGACCTGAAGCCCTCGAACGTCCTCGTCACCGCGTACGGCCCGAAGATCATCGACTTCGGCATCGCCCGCGCGGCCGGCGACGACCACCTCACCCGTACGGGAGCGGCGGCCGGCACGCCCGCCTTCATGTCGCCGGAGCAGGCGAGCGGCGAGGAACACACCCCGGCGGGCGACGTGTTCGCCCTGGCCGGCGTCCTCGTCTTCGCCGCCACCGGCCACG
>NZ_MWIG01000917.1:0-1238 GCF_002156145.1 Streptomyces sp. NRRL B-24572
CCTGGGCTGACCCGCCCCGGGCCCGAGGCGGGTCGGGCGCCGGGGCGGGTCAGCCCAGGATGTTCAGGGTGCCGTGGGCCGGCGGCACGCGGCCGATCTGGTCGAAGATCGCCAGGGCGTCGTAGCGGTGGAGGGTGTCGGCGAGCCGGCCGTCGACCACGCGGCTGACGGAGGTCCCGTTGAAGGTGAAGGGGCGGCCGGTGGGCTTGGTGCCGGCCAGCGGTCCGGTATGGGTTCCGGTGACCGACCAGCCGTACCCCACCAGGTCCCCCTCCACGAGCAGGTGCTCCAGCCGGAAGCGCGCGTCGGGCGCGGCGGCGAGCAGCGTCCGGTGCCGGGCCGCGGCGAGCTCGAACCCGCCCGGCAGGGTCGTGCCGACGTTCTCCTGCACGGTGCGGCCGGGGTGCAGCAGCCCGGCGAGGGCCGCGATGTCGCCGTCGGCGCCCAGCACCTCGTCGAAGAGCCGTCGGACGAGCGCACGGCCTTCTCCGTCGCCCGGGGTGGACGGGCCGGGTACGGCACCGTCGAGGCCGCGCGGGAGGGCCGGGGCGTCGGCCGGCCCAGTCGGCCGGCCCTGCGGTGCCTCCTCGGCTCCGGGCACGGCTCCGACCTGCTGGGTGTAGCCGAGGGTGTCGACGGTGTGGCGTGCCTCGGTGATCCGCCCGTCGACGACCCGGGCCAGGTAGGCGCCGGCCATGTGCACCGTGCGGCCGCTGGGTTCCAGGCCGAGCAGCGGCCCGGTGTGAGTGCCTCGGCCCTCCCACGCGGCCAGGGTCCACTGGCCGTCGGTCACCGACACGGAGACCCGCATCGTCAGGTCGGGGAACGCCCCGCGGAACAGGCCGATCTCCTCGCGCACCACGTCGGCGCCGTACGGCGGCTGGTCCGCGAGGTGGGCATGGTGGCCCAGCACGGCCACGGTGGGCGCGAACAGGCCGGGCAGCAGGTCGAGTTCGTTCCGTCCCCAGCCGTCCTCCCACAGCCGCCGGAGCATCTCGCGTCCGGTCCGCGCCGGCCCTGCCGTCGACTCCGTCACGGACGGGAACGCGGTACCGGTGTCCGCCGCGGCGGCGGTGGCGCCGCAGGTGGACACGGAGTCGTAGGCGGTGGCGAGGTCGGTCGTACTGCTGGTCACGGGCCCTCCTGGTCCGAGTGGTGGGTCAAGGGCGGGGCGCGCGGCCCCGGGAGGCGGGTCAGCCGAGCAGGCGGGCCTCGCCGGCCGCCGGCGGCTCCTGGCC
>NZ_MWIG01000918.1:0-2912 GCF_002156145.1 Streptomyces sp. NRRL B-24572
CCCTCCATGTCGCCGACGAGCCCCTCGGCGAGGAACGCGGCGGCCTCGTCGGCGACATGGAGGGCGTGGAGCCCCGGCGCGCCGCCACCGCGCTCGCGCAACTCATCGGCCCGTACCGGACGGTGTACGGGCGCTTCCCGACCGTCCCGGTCCTGCGGGAGCTGCTCGAAGCCCACCCCGAGACCCTGCGGGCGCTCCTCGACCTGCTGCCGGAGGACGGTGCGGCCCAGGCCATGCGCCGCGAGCTGGACTCCCGGATCCGCCAGGTCGGCACCGCCACGGACGTGGGCCCCGTCCTCGCCGACCGGCTCGCCGTCCTCGACCGGCCCGCGTTCGCCGCGTTCTTCGGCGCCGGGGGCACGGAGGTGCGCCCCTTCTCCCTGCGGGCCGTGGCCCAGCACCCGGTGCGGGTGCGGGTCGCCCTGCCGGACGGCGGCCACGAGGAGGCCGCACGGCTGCTCGGCCGGCTGCTGCTCGCCCAGTTCCAGTACGTCACCCGGGACCGGGCCGGGCGCGGTCACTTCGTCTGCCTCGTACTCGACGACGCGGCGGGCGCGGTCACGGCGGGGACCGTACGGGGCCTCCAGCGGCTGCGCACGCAGAACGCGGGTGTCGTGCTCGCCCTCCGCACCCTCGCCGAGGTGCCCGAGGCGCTGCACGGGCCGCTCCTCGCGATCGTCGGCTGCCGGATGGCCTTCGCGGGTCTCCCCACCTGGGACGGCAAGGCCTTCGCCGAGGCGTGGGGCACCGAACGCGTGGAGATGACCGAGGTCGCCCATCACACCGTCTTCGCCGACCAGCCGATGACCCGGGCCATCCACGCCCTGCGCAAGCTGGTGACGGGCAAGGCCGTGACGACCGAGGCCGTGACCGTACGAGAGGTGGAGCGGCAGCGCTGGTCCGCCTCCGACCTCGCCCACGCCGTTCCGCCCGGCCACGCCGTCCTCTCGCTGAGCCATGTACGCGGCGAGCAGGTGCCGCCCATGCTGGTCGACCTGCGCGGCTGAGGGAGGGGCAGCTCGTACGGCCGGCGCGGCCAGTACGGCTGGCGCGGCCCGTACGGCGCGCCCGGCCCGTACGGCTTGCCCGGCCCGTACGGCGCGCACGGCTCGCCTCGCGGCCGAGGGGCGTCCCGCCCGGACGCACAGGCGCCCACCTGCGCGGCCGACCGGTCCCACCGCCCCGCGCGCCCGCGCGGGCTTCCGCCGGCCCTGGCACAATCGGGGGCGCCGCTCGGCTGAGCGGCGCCTCCCCGCCGCCGTGCACGGCTCCCCCCGCGCGCGGTCCTCGCTCAAAGGTCCGACGGTCCCCAATGCCGCCCACCCTCGCCTCGCTCGTGCAGCACTCCGCCCTCAAGCTCATCGTCCGTGCCGGTGAGGACCGTCTCGACACCCCCGTCCGCTGGGCCCACGTCAGCGAGCTCGCCGACCCCGTCCCGTACATGGAGGGCGGTGAACTCCTCCTCACCACCGCGCTCACGCTCGACGCGGAGGACCTGGAGGCGATGCGCCGCTATGTGCGGCGGCTGCTCGGTGCCGGGGTGGTCGGGCTCGGGTTCGCCGTGGGCGTCAACTACGAGGAGATCCCGCCGGCCCTGCTCGACGCGGCCCGCGAGGAGCATCTGCCGCTGCTCGAAGTGCCGCGCCGGACGCCGTTCCTCGCCATCAGCAAGGCCGTGTCGGCGGCCATCTCCGCCGACCAGTACCGCGCCGTCACGGCCGGTTTCGAGGCCCAGCGCGAGCTGACCCGGGCCGCGCTCGCCGAGGGCCCCGAGGCCGTCGTCGCCCGGCTCGCCGCACACGTCGACGGCTGGGCCGCGCTGTACGACGCCTCCGGCACCGTCGTCGCGGTCTCGCCCGAATGGGCGGCGCGCCGGGCCGCCCGGCTCACCCCCGACGTGGAGCGGCTGCGCGAGCGCCCCGCGCCCGCCAGCGCGGTCGTCGGCGGTACGGACGACCGCGTCGAACTCCAGTCCCTCGGCAGCGGGCGCCGGGTGCGGGGTGCCCTCGCCGTCGGTACGGGCGCTCCCCTCGGCACGGCCGAGCGGTACGCCGTGCACTCGGCGATCGCCCTGCTCACCCTCACGACGGAACGTTCCCGCTCGCTCCAGGCGGCCGAGCAGCGGCTCGGCGCGGCGGTCCTCCGCCTGATGCTCGCGGGCCAGCCGGAGCCCGCCCGTGCGGTGGCCGGGGACCTGTACGGAGGGCTGCTCGACGCCCCGTACCGGCTGCTCGTCGCCGAACCCGCCGGGGGAGAGCCGGCCGCGGAGCCGCCGCTGCCGGTGCTCGCCGAGGCCCTGGAGGCCGCCGCCGCCCGCGCGGGCGAGGCGGTGCTCACCGTCGCCGAGAGCGCGCAGCGGCTCGTCGTCCTCGCCGGGGACGGGGGCGCGGTCGTCGCCGCCTGCGAGGGGTACGCGGAGCGGGAGGCGGAGGAGGCCGGTGTCGTCGTCGGCCTCTCGGCCCCGGCGGGCCCGAGCGCCGCGGCAGCCGCGTACAAGCAGGCCGAGCAGGCCCTCTCGGTCGCCCGGCGGCGGGGCAGGGCGCTCGTCGAGCACGAGGACCTGGCGGCGGGCTCGGTCCTGCCGCTCCTGGCCGACGACGCCGTCCGGGCCTTCGCCGACGGGATGCTCCGCGCGCTGCGGGAGCACGACGCGACCGGCCGCGGCGACCTGGTGGCCTCGCTGCGGGCCTGGCTCTCCCGGCACGGCCAGTGGGACGCGGCGGCGGCGGACCTGGGGGTCCACCGGCACACGCTGCGGTACCGGATGCGCCGGGTGGAGGAGATCCTCGGCCGCTCCCTGGACGATCCGGACGTCCGGATGGAGCTGTGGCTGGCCCTGAAGGCGACCGGCGAGGGCGCGGAGTAGCCGGACGTCCTGGCCGGATGTCTTGACCGGACGTCCTGGCCGGATG
>NZ_MWIG01000919.1:0-2511 GCF_002156145.1 Streptomyces sp. NRRL B-24572
CCGCCGGCCGTCCACCCCTCCGCCGCCGAAGTCCCCGCCCGCCGCCGACTCATCGCCTCAAGCCTGGCCACCTCGATCGGCGACGGCATCTACGTACCGCTGACCATGCTGTTCATCCATGGACTCACGGGGCTGTCCCTCACGTCGATCGGCACGGGCCTCACGATCGCCGGGCTCAGCGCGCTCGCCTTCATGCCCGCCGCGGGCATCCTCATCGACCGCTTCGGCGGCCGCCGCGTCCTCATCGGCGTCCTCGCGCTGCGAGCGGTCGGCTTCGCCGCGTACCCGTTCGCCGACTCCTACCCCGCCTTCCTGACGATCGCCCTGGTGGTGGCGGTGGGGATGTGGGCGTCCTCACCGAGCCAGCAGTCGCTCATCGGCGACCTCGCCCAAGGCGCCGAGCGGGACCGGCTCCTGGCCTGGGACCGCAGCCTGCGCAACGCCGGCATGGGATGCGGCAGCCTGGCCGCGGCCGGCATGCTCGCGTGGAACGGGACCACCGGCTTCATCGTCGCCGCCGAGTCCCTGGCCGCGGTCTTCGCCGTCGCGGCCGTCCTGGTGGCCCGGATACCCCAGCCGGTCCGCACCGTCACCGAGCGGCCGGACACCCGCGGCGGATACCGCCAGGTGCTCGCCGACCGCCCCTACCTCCTCATCACGACGGCCAACTTCCTCATCGCCTTCGGCTACACCGCCCAGGCCATGGCCCTGCCGGTCTTCCTCACCCGCGACGTCGCCCTGCCCGACGCCCTGGCCGGGGCCGTCTTCGCGGTCAACACCGTGCTGGTCGCCGCGCTCGGCGTCCCCGCCGCCCGGCTCACCTCGCGCGGCAGACGCACCCGTACGGCCGCACTGGGCGCGGCCACCTTCGCGCTCTCGTTCGCCGCCTTCGCCGCCCTCCCCCGGCTGGTCTCCGGCGCGGACGCCCTCGTCGCCGTCCTGGCGGTCGCCGCGCTCTACACCGCGGGCGAACTCGTCCACTCCGCACCCGCGCAGAGCCTGTCCGTCCAGGCGGCCCCCGACCATCTGCGAGGCCGGTACCTGTCGGTCCACCAGCTGTCCTGGTCGGTCTGCCGCACCATCGCACCGCTGCTCCTGGGATTCCTCCTCGACGCGGGACCGTGGCACCTGTGGACGGTGCTCGCCCTCGTGGTCCTGACCGGCGCGGCGGTCCTCCTGTGCGCCGAACGGTCGCTCCCGGGCCACGCGAACCTCCCCGGCGCTCGCACCTCGACGATGTGAGGGGGACCCACCGGCCGTCCATGCCGTTGCATCGGCCGACACGGCCCTTGTACCTCTTGTACCGACGGTCGGTCCGGGGAAGGATCGACCGGATGCATGACGTCCGAGCCGTGAAGGAGGACCCCGTGGCTGCCGTTCCCGAGCGTCGGCTGGCCCTTCTCGGCGGCGGTTTCTCCACCGACGACGACGGTCTGCTGGACGACTGGGTGCTCGGTCAGGTGCGCGCCGCACGGCCCAGGGTCTGCTTCGTCCCCACGGCCAGCGGTGACGCCCCCGGCTACGTCGAGCAGTTCCTCGCCGCGTATCGCTCGCGCGGTTGTGAAGCCGGCGTCCTCCCTCTGTTACGGCGCGAGCTCGATGACGACGCCCTGCGCGCGTTCCTGCTCTCCCAGGACATCGTGTACGTGGGTGGGGGCAACACCGCGAACCTGCTGGCGGTGTGGCGGGCACACGGTGTGGACCGTTTGCTGCGCGAGGCCTACGAGCGGGGGACTCTGCTGTGCGGGATCAGCGCCGGCGCCAACTGCTGGGCCGAGGGCTCGCACACCGACTCCTTCGGGCCGCTGACGCACCTGTCCGACGGCCTTGGCCTGCTGCCCGGCTCGGTCTGTCCCCACTACGACAGTGAGCCGGGACGCCGGGCCTCCTACCGGGCGGCCGTGGCGACCGGCTCGCTCGCCGCCGGCTGGGCGGTGGAGGACGGTGTCGGCGCCCTCTTCACCGGCGGTCGGCTGACGGACGCCGTGAGCCGCACCCCGCAGGCCCGGCTGTTCCGGGTGGAGCCGGACGAGGACGGCGGAGTGAGCGAACGGGCCCTGCCCTGTCGTCTCCTCTGAGCCGGTGATGTGCCGGACTCACTCGCAGCGGTACGTGAACGTGCCCTCGGCCGTGCGGGTGGTGGGGGACGTGACCACGAGGCGCGCCACGGCATGGTGGGTGCCTCGGCCCTGGAAGGTCCACAGGAGGTGGAGCCGGGCCTCCTTCTGGTCGCGGGCCAGGGTCTCGCGCAGAGGCGCGGAGCGGGTGCCGTCGCTGCGTTCCCAGTGGTACGTGAGGGTGCCGGGGCGGCCGTCGGTGCGTACGACGCCCACCACGTTCGCCGTGGCGTCGCAGCCGAGCGGCGCTTCGGGGGCGGTGACGGCGATGTCCTGGACCGAGACCCGGGGGCCGTACTCGCGCCACGCGAGCCAGGCCAGGGCGAGGAGCAGGATCACGGCGGCCGGCACGTACCGGAGCGGCCTGCGGGAGCGGCGCCGGCGGGGCGGGCGG